>JBCDFK010000086.1:0-7407 GCA_039178065.1 Pseudomonadota bacterium
AACCCTGTTCAAAACTAATTTTCCATGGTAAATATTTGGCCAATGAACTAAGCGCTCATCTCGAATGGAAATGGAAATGGAAAAGTCTTGGCACTCGATAAAGAAGAAGTCCGCCGCAGAATTGTTGATCTTGGTCACTCACTCATTGCCAAAGGCGGTTCTGAAGCACTTCAGGCCCGAGTCATAGCCAAGGAAGTCGGCATCTCTGTAGGTTCAATCTACAATCTTGTTGGCGATATGGATGAGTTGCATCGTCTCGTTAAATCCGAGTTGCTTGATGAACTGGGAATGGTGGGATCCAGCGCCGTTCAAAAACTAGATGATAAGAATGTCGTTGATTTGCGATTGCGTCTGCTCGCCCTCGCTCTTGCTTATTTTGAATTTGTGGAGCGCAATCAAAAACAATGGGCAGCGCTGCTGGCTTTCAATCGCAGCACTACTTCTGAAGCTACGCCGGATTGGTACATGGTTAGGTTAGAGATGTTGTTCGACATCATTTCAGACAATCTTCAAGAGACACCGCTCGGCAGTGATCCGCATAAATGCAAAATCGCTGCTCGTGCTCTTTGGTCATCAGTACATGGCATTGTTTCCAACTCATTTGTTGGTCGCGAAGACGCACTATTGAGGGAATCGACCTTAGAGCAGATAGATTTACTAATATCTGTATTCGTTAAAGGCCTCAGTGCTGACTAGATACAAGAACCAATATGCACGGACGGGTCTAGACTTAGTGCAGGTTCAGGCGTACAGACCGCGCAAAGAACCATGCGCATTTGAGCGCAGCGGCTAAATGCAGCTTAGACTGCTTCACGCCACAATAGTTTGAAAGACCAAACATGACTAATTTTGAAGGCGTCTCACCCGCGCTTGCGACGGCATTGACCGCTCGCGGTTACGAGACCCTAACGCCAGTTCAACAGGCCGTTTTGAGTTCAGACTATGAAGCAAAGGATTTGCTGGTTTCCGCCCAAACCGGCTCCGGCAAGACGGTTGCTTTTGGTATCGCCATAGCGCCGACTTTGCTGCAAGGCGCCGAAAAATTTCTCTATGCCGTTGAACCATATGCGCTGGTTGTTGCACCAACCCGTGAACTTGCCATACAGGTCAAGCGGGAGCTTGGCTGGCTCTATAAGGACACAAACGCCGTTGTAACATCATGCGTTGGTGGCATGGATATGCGCGATGAGCGCCGTGCCCTTGGTCGCGGCGCAAACATTGTAGTTGGAACCCCAGGGCGCTTGCGCGACCACATAATGCGCAAATCGCTAGACCTATCTTTGATGCGTGCTGTTGTCTTAGATGAGGCGGACGAGATGCTGGATCTAGGGTTCAAGGAAGATCTTGAATTTATTCTCGATGAAATGCCGGTAGATCGCCGCACCTTGATGTTTTCAGCGACAGTACCGCCAATGATTGCCAAGCTTGCAAAAAGTTACCAGCGCGACGCACTGCGGATTGAGGCCAAAGGCGAAGAAAAGCAGCATGGTGATATTGAGTATCGCGCGCTTTCCGTTGCGGGTCATGAAAAAGAAAACGCTATCATCAATGTGTTGCGCTACTACGAGGCTAAAAACGCATTGGTGTTTTGCAATACACGCGCCAGCGTAAACCATCTAGTTGCCCGGTTTAATAATCGCGGGTTTTCTGTTGTTGCTCTATCGGGCGAACTTTCGCAAAACGAACGAACACATGCGCTACAAGCCATGCGCGACGGAAGAGCTCGTGTTTGTATTGCCACAGACGTGGCCGCACGTGGCATAGATTTGCCGGGGCTTGATCTCGTTGTTCATGCGGAACTGCCGAGCAATCCTGAAACTCTTTTGCACCGCTCGGGCCGTACAGGTCGTGCAGGAAATAAGGGTGTAAGTGCGCTCATCATCGATCCAAAAAGTCGCAAAAAAGCTGAACGGATTTTGCGGTTTGCCAAGGTTGAAGCAATTTGGGCGAACCCACCATCTGCTGATGAAGTAACTCAGCGTGATGAAGAACGCTTGATAAGCGATCCAATCATGAGCAACCCAATTGACGCTAGCGAACGCGATTTTATCGACCGTTTGCTCCAATCTTATTCACCAGAGCAAATTGCGGCGGCATTTGTACGTCAAAGCAGAGCTAACAAATCTGCACCCGAAGAAATCGAGCTCGTTTCGTATGACAAGCCACGCGGCGGCAAAAGCCGCGGCGACAGTTCGGAACGTGGACCGCGACCCTCGCGCGATGAGTTCGAGAACGCTCAATGGATCTCCATTTCTGTAGGACGCCGACAAAATGCAGAACCACGCTGGTTGATTCCTCTTCTATGTAATGCGGGCGGTATCACAAAGCGCCAAATTGGCCAGATCAAAATGCAGAATGAAGAAACATTCGTGCAGCTTGATGGTGACAAGGTAGAAGCCTTTATGATGGCGCTTGGCCCAAACAACACATTAGAGAAAAACATCACGGTAAAAATGCTCGGCGGTAAACCCACCTTCAAGCAGGAACCATTCATCAAATCTGAAGACCGCGAAAGCCGCCCTCGCCCCGGCGCACGCAAACCACGCAAAGAATTCGGTGGGCGCAAACCAAAAGGCGATGACCGTTCCATAAAGCGTGTAGATAGTGATGGATCGAACTCCAAGCGAAAGCCTTTCAAAAAAGACGGTGCTCCATCGTCTGGCGGACCAGCTGAAAAAGAAGGCTGGGCTAAGAAAAAGCCGAAAGGCAAGAAATCTGGTAAGGGCAAAAAGCCCCGCAATGCTGCGCGTCCTAAGTCCGGCCCTGGGGCTTCAAAACCAAGATGGGAAGATTAGGCCCCGGCGGTTGAAACCTTGGTCGCAGTAGCTCATTATGCGTGCTAGCTGAATCTGCCTGAAAGCGCCGCAATGACCACTGAACAGATTGCCCTTTTTTCGCTTTTTGGCGTTGTCTTTGGAATGCTTATCTGGGGCAAGATACGCTACGATCTGGTCGCTTTTACTGCATTGTTGGTCGCGGTTATCGCAGGGTTCGTACCGGCAAAAGAGGCATTTGCTGGATTTGGACACTCGGCTGTTGTTATCATCGCGCTTGTTCTTATTGTTAGTCGCGGCTTGCTCAACTCCGGCAGCGTCGAACTCATTGCCCAACTCATTGTAAAGCCGGAACGCAGCCTGCCTTCTCATATCACGGTGATGTCACTTGCGGGCGCAGCACTGTCTGCAGTGATCAACAACGTCGCTGCGCTTGCGCTTTTGATGACGCTAGATATCGATGCGGCGCACAAAGCGAAACGCGCTGTTTCATTGTCTTTAATGCCGCTCTCATTCGCAACAATATTGGGCGGAATGATCACGTTGATCGGTACCCCGCCCAACATCGTGATTGCGCAATATCGAACGGATGCGTTGGGCAATCCATTCCAAATGTTTGACTTCGCACCCGTTGGCATTTGCGTTTCAGTGGTTGGCATCGTCTATGTTGCGCTTGTTGGGTGGCGTCTTCTACCCAAGCGCGAAGACAGCGTTTCGCTTGAAGGGAATGCGGGTCTTTATGTGGCCGAAGCGCGCATTCCAGAAGGATCCAAAACACTCGGTACAATCGTGCGCGACATGTATGATCTTGCCAATGAACATGACATCACGATGTTAGGCCTTGTGCGCAATGGCAAACGCATGCCGGGCTTTGCGCGCAGAGAAGAAATTCGCAAAGGCGATTTCCTTGTTCTTGAAGGCGACCCCAAATCCATTGAGAAATTTATGGGGGTCGCAGAACTCGATTTTGCTGGAGCCGAAAAACACGATGTGGGGCTACGTGGCAAGAATTTGACACTGATCGAGGCGATTGTGCCGGATACATCGAGGCTCACCGGCCGAACGTCGATGGGTGTCCAATTGCTCTACAAGCACGGTGTTACCTTGCTTGGCGTATCCCGTGAAGGCGTTCGGTTTCGAGATCGTGTTCGGCGTTTGCCAATTAAGGCGGGCGATGTGCTACTCTTGCTGGGCCCCGATGATCGCATGGACGAAGTTTGTTCATGGCTGGGCGTGTTACCGATCGCCGATCGCAAGGTGGATGTTATCAAGCGCAACAAGGCCATGACTGCCATTGCGTTGTTTGCGCTGGCAATTGCCGCGTCCGTCATCGGCATAACTTCGCTTGAAATTTCGCTCGGCTTTTGTGTCGTGGGCTATGTGACGCTTGGCCTTATTGGCTCATCAGACATCTATGAGCTGATTGAGTGGAAGGTGATCGTGCTTTTAGCCTCACTTATTCCATTGAGTGCCGCGCTTGAAAGCTCTGGTGGCACCCAACTCATAGCAAACCTTATTTTGTCCGGAACCGATGGATACCCTGCATGGGTCATTCTAACGGTATTGTTTGTTGTGACGATGACCCTGTCAGACTTCCTGAACAATGTTGCGACCGCATTGATTGCTGCACCGATTGGCGTTTCGATTGCAAATTCGATTGGTGCTAATCCTGATGCATTCTTAATGGCTGTAGCGGTTGCTGCCTCATGTGCATTTTTGACGCCCATCGGGCACAAAAACAATACAATCATCATGGGACCAGGTAGCTATCATTTCGGTGATTATTGGCGCATGGGTCTCTTGCTTGAGGCCATTGTCGTGCTTGTTGCGATCCCAGCTCTCTTGTTTTTCTGGCCGCTGTAATTCACAGGACTTAACGTGCAACCCTTGAACGGGATGACGGGACACCTTATTGCAAATGTAAAGAGGTAGCTCCATGACCCAAGTTGTAATTTCCGGAACCGGTGTATTTACGCCTGAAAACGTCATCACGAATGAAGAATTGGTGGTGGCATTTAATGCCTATGCGGAGAAGTTCAACGCGGATAATGCGAGCGAGATCGCCGCTGGCAATATTGAAGGAATGGCGCTCTCATCTGCCGAATTTATTGACAAAGCTTCAGGCATTCAAAATCGGTTTGTACTAAACAAATCAGGTGTATTGGATCCGGAGGTAATGCATCCAATATTGCCCGCGCGTAGCGAAGATGAATTATCGCAAATGGCTGAGATGGCTGTTGAGGCAGCCAACATGGCACTTAAAAAGGCTGGTAAGTCTGCAAGCGAAATAGATGCCGTGATTTGTGCTGCGTCCAATCATGAACGCGCCTACCCTGCTATCGCCATCGAAGTTCAACAGGCACTTGGTATGGACGGGTTTGCGTTTGATATGAATGTTGCCTGTTCTTCGGCGACGTTCGGCATTCAGGCTGCGCGGGACATGATCCGCGGCGGCTCGGCGGGTGCAATTTTGATTGTGAACCCTGAAATCTGCTCTGCACATTTGGAATGGCGCGATCGAGACTGCCATTTCATTTTTGGCGATGTCTGCACTGCCATCATTCTTGAGAACGCCGAGACGGCAAGTTCGGACTCACAATTCGAAATATTGGACACACGCTGTGTAACGCAGTTTTCCAACAATATTAGAAATGATGCCGGATTTCTGCGCAGGACACGCGAAGGCCATATGGAAGACCGCCGTGATATGCTGTTCCGCCAGGAAGGTCGCAAAGTTTTTCGAGAAGTGCTGCCACTGGTCAGCAAATTGATTACGGGCCATCTCGCCGACAATGATATGTCTTCCGATGATTTGTCTCGTTTGTGGTTGCACCAAGCCAATAAGTCTATGAATGATTTTATCGGCGCCAAAGTTCTTGGCCGCACGCCAGAACCGCACGAGCAACCAAACATTCTGCAGGACTACGCAAACACTTCCTCGGCAGGTTCAATCATAGCCTTCTCGCAAAATTCAGACGATCTAAAGAATGGCGATCTGGGTGTTATTTGCTCGTTTGGTGCTGGCTATTCTGCCGGAAGTGTTATTGTGAAGCGGGTCTAGAAAAGCTGCACTCACTCTAGTCCGCCAATTCTTCTGAACGTTTTTTTGCCGCTTCCACTGCTTCGGCTACCAGCTTTTTCAGTGCTCCATCATTCATCAGCACATCCAATGCAGCGGCAGTTGTACCATTTGGACTTGTGACTTGTTCGCGCAAAATGCCTGGCTCGATATCGCTGTCATGGGCGTAGCATGCTGAACCATAAACAGTCTGCTCAGCCAGCAACTTTGCCGTGGCCTCCGGAAGCCCGGCCGCAACACCTGCATCTCGTAGCGCTTCGATAAAGTGGAATATGTAAGCGGGACCTGAACCCGATACAGCCGTCACGGCGTCCATCAATGCTTCGTTATCAACCACTGCGACTTCACCACTTGATTGCATGAGCTTCACAACAAAACTGTTTTGCTTGTCGGTTACATTGGCGTTGCTATAGATCACCATCATGCCCTTCGAGATCGCTGCTGGCGTATTGGGCATAACGCGTATGATGGGCGTAGCAGAGCCAAGCGCTTCTTCGAATTTATCCACCCGAACGCCAGCCGCTACGCTCAGGAATGTCGCTCCGCTAGCAATATATTTTTCATATGCCGGCGTAACATCAAACATCACCTGTGGCTTCACCGCCAATACAATGAGTGAGGGTGTCAAAGTTTCCGGTAATTGATCGGCAGATGCATAGGTGTGAACGCCCAGGTTGGTAGCCAGTTGGCGCAATTCATCATTGGGCTCAACCACATGGACATTGTTCTGCTCCAAAATACCATTTGCTAGCCATCCCTGGAGCATTGCCCGCCCCATGTTTCCGCAGCCGGCAAGTATGAGTTCGTCGTTTTGATTAGCCATAACATTTCTCCCAAGCTTGCGTTGATAGCGAGCCCAGCAGTTTGCGGCAATAAGCATTATCGCGAAGTGACACGAAGTCGCGTAGTCAGATGCGATTTTATGTGGGAATTGATCAAAATGTGTTAGTCCCAAGGCAATATTGCTCGGAGCTGTTATGCATCTCATTTTTGCTTCATCGATTGTACCGTGCGGCGAGCCGAAAAACGATTTTGATATCGTCAATCGTGCCATCGTCGAAGCGATGCAGCGCGCTGGCACGCGTGTTACCTTCATTGGATTTAAATGGTCAGGTACTGAGCTCGAGTATCCGGAGAATACCGTTTGTTTGGGCGATATTGATCCAGCGGTAATCAATGAAAGCGTCTTTCAAAAAGCAAAATGGCTTGCTACCGCGGTTAAAGATCGGCTTACCTATGCATCCGTAAAACTGCGCGCGATGAGCGATACTGATCTTGAACAGGCGCTTGCTGCGATTGAAGAAGCGGACGGCGTCTTGCTAACCGGTGCGGCTTTAGCAGGCGCCTATGAAGAAACTCTATCTGCTAAGCCTTATATTTATTTTGCACATAATTTGGAGCATTCCTCGAGTCCTGTACGCTCTAATGAAACCAGAGGTGCATTCGAGAAAATTACAGATAGACGCGAGGCCAAGCAGGTCGAAAAGCTGGAAAGACGCCTTGTAGCTGGTGCGCGTTTTACAATCACATTGGCGGACGAAGATCGCGCCGTAC
>JBCDFK010000087.1:0-7397 GCA_039178065.1 Pseudomonadota bacterium
CCCCCACCCTTAATCCCTTCCCCTTTGACGCTGGGAGGGAGGGCGTAGTGCTTTCATTCCAGTGCTTGTTCTAGACAAGCCGGGCATGGCGACGGTGTTAGAATGCGAAGCTCTATCAAATGTTGAGCAGCAGCAATGCGCACAAAGCGGACGCTAGATCAAAGGTCTCGGTAGCTGATAAGTTGTATACCGCGTCGGTCAATCTCTTCACGTACTGCAACGCTTGTTAGCGTTTCCAAGCAAGTTACGCGGTCATCGGAGACATCTTCGTATCCGACGTGTCCTGTCGCGGTCAACTCCGATGACGGGACCGCCGGATGATCTATGAAAATATATGTGCCAGCCTCGAGTTGACTGAGTTGCACCACCAACGCTTTAATTCTGTCTTCTGTACGTCGCGGAAACTTCGGAAATCCTTCGAACTTCGGAAGACCGTAACCGAAAGCGTCGTCGGCTAAGCCATGTTCCTTACAAAGATCAGAAATGATGTCTTCAAGTCTCGCATCAAAGTCTTTGAAGTGCTTCAGCATATGCGAACTGACATGAGACACATTTTGGAACATAGTGTTGGCAAGTGATATCTGTGCACTGAGTTCATTGGCAATTTCGTCCAGTGACCAATCCGACTCCAATAGACATGGCCTATCATCACCCGGTCTTGGCAATAGCAAAGGAAGAAAGTTTCCGGAAGCATCAACAAGGCTGCCGGCATTGGTAAGCGGGCGCCACTTCACAGCATCCCATTCGCTTGTGAGGGTCAGGTGGACACCAATATCTATTTCAGGATGTCCATTTAATAATTTCGATGCATGTGTAGTCCATGGGCATGGCATCATAACCTCGACGCTCCTTGCAATCCCTTCCGTGCACGCGCGAAGGCATCCGATGTTGGAAGACCAACTCGAACCTGCGTCATCTGCTCTCACAAGTAATCGAACGTCGCTTTTCATGGTCTAGGTCCAGCTCTCGTTGTAAGGTCAGCATTGCACGTCAATGCTCGCGTTGCACGCGGTTCAGTTGCCGTGAAATGTCGCACCGCTGCAATTGTTAAGATGGACCAGAAATCGCCGTCCCCATATCCGGCATTTCAGGCGATGTCCGCGCCTTGTTCCAATCCGCCACGCATTGGCTCAAATTGAGCCTTGCAGACGACCAGCGAATTCATCGACCATTTTGTGCCGCGTTGCCGCATCTGATTGGGACAACTTAATTGCGAATACATGCGCGGTACATTCACAACTACGGAACAAAACCCTGAAGCACGTACCCGCTGTCATATTGTTTGTGGGAAATACATTTAAGGCTTTGAGAGGCAGCATACTTTCCAAACAGTCTTGTTCCAGTTCCCAAGAGAATTGGCGCTCTTTTCAAGATGATTTTGTCTATCAAGCCAAGGCTCAGTAGATTACCGGCAAATTCGCCTCCGCCACAAAGATAGATTGGGCCTTTGGCGGATACTTTCAGACTTTCGATCTCGCTCGGGAGGTCCGAAGACACTTTCGCAACCGTACTGTCATCCGGTAAACTTACTGAATTTGAAAACACTATCGTTTGCATCGATGGATAAGGATTGTCACCTGGTTTGAGGCCAAACTGATATCCAAACTCATAGGTTTTCCTGCCCATTATGGCGACTTTATAGTCCGCCATTCGCGCATGGTAGTCTTCAACAACAGCACCCTCATGTGCGAATAGTGAGACATCTGCATTCGCACCGGCAATATAGCCGTCAATTGACACGGCCACGTCATAAATAAGGGATTGCATGGATTAGCTCCAAAAATAGATTTCGATCAGCCAATTGGCAGAAGTGGAATATTCGAAACCTATTTGTTCATTGTCAGAGCACTCCTAAGGCACTTTCATAATAAAAACTCTCACGTCTATGTCCAGCGATACATGTCGAAACTGACAAACTAGCCGCAAGAAATGAAATCGCTACATTGCATCGCAGCGTCAAGTTTGGCTGATCGGCAAGGGCGCACAGATAATTGACTTTTAGCAATCGATATCTTCACCGCGACGCCACAAGTCGAATGCGCGCGCAATGAACTCGTCTATCCGCGTCTCAGATACGTCTTTAGATTTGGTGAAACGAATACAACCCTTGCCGACGTTTAGTCCTTGCAACAATTCACCAGACGGATCGATCTTGGATGCGTCGCCCACATAGAGGCTTACATAACCACGCTGAGCGTTTAGGTGGAAGACATAGGAATCTCCAATACCGTAACCAAGCATTTTGTAGTGAATACTCTCATCCAGTTTTGGCGCATTTTGTTTGATCAAAGCTTGTATTTTTTTCAACGTCTCCAACCGCCAATCATCTTCCAATTGATCGATATATTCCGAAGGTGACTGCGCATCATAAAGCATAGAGGCGTCCTAATAGGTGATTATTGACAAGCAAATGTAGGTTACATCGGCATGCTACTTTCGAAAAGTAGCCGCAAAACATGACTTGCAATGCGACTGGATTGGGCTCAAAGCAGCTTTCCTCATGTCCGTCGGTTCAAACCATGCCAACGCCTCGTACCAAACCTATTGCCGCTCGTTCCAACCTGCCGCGCATTAGCTCAAATTGACCCTTGCAGGCGACTAACGAACTCATGGGTATTCTATGCTGGGTCTCAACATCCAATTGGGAAAACTATAAGCTTGTGTTTATTGATGCTTAGTCTCATCAAGAACTAAACGGATCGACACTTTTTAAGGATGATACTGTGAATAGCATAACCCCTAAAATCGACTTCCAAAATGAACTGACGGGGCTTTATGACCTAAGTGGCAAAGTTGCATTTGTGCCCGGTGGTTATGGCGGCATAGGGGAAGCAATCGCTTGGGGGCTCGCGCTTTCTGGAGCCAAGGTTGTGATCGCCGGGCGCAACCAGGATAAAGCTGAAGGCTTGGCATCTCAGATCGCGGCCGCCGGTTACGAGGCCTTGGGAATTGCGGTAGACGTTACGTCTGTTTCTGACATTGAGCGGGCTGTTGGCGACGCAATTCGAGCCTATGATCAAATTGACATCTTGATGAACTGTGTTGGCACGCAAAAAGAACAATTGCTTCTTGAAGTGACAGAAGAAGTGTTCGACGAAGTTTATCAAATCAATCTCAAATCTGCGATGTTTCTCGGCCAGGCTGTGGCAAAACGACAAGTAGCCGCTGGCAATGGCGGCAAGCAAATTCATCTGTTGTCGGTACGTTCTCAATTTGGCCTGCGAGACCGGGGCTATTCAGCCTATTGCGCCACAAAGGGCGGGATGGTGATGTTGATCAAGCAGCACGCAATGGAGCTTGCGCCCAAGGGCATTACAGTCAACGGCGTTGCACCGACTTTTGTTTATACCGACATGATTCAACATGTCATGGACAATGATGAGTTCCGCCAGGGACTGTTGGACCGCATCCCACTTGGAAGAATTGCCGACCCAAAAGATGTTGTAGGCCCTGCGCTGTTTTTCAGCGCCCCTGCATCTGATTTTGTGACTGGGCAAACCATGTATGTTGATGGCGGCATAACCTGCAGCCAGTAGCATTTTGCCAGTCTAAGGCCGCAACGGAGGAATGCCACTAGCTCTTTCCTATGCAACCGCAGATCATAATGCGCTGCTCAATGAGACTGGTGTGCGCAGCACAGAGTTGCTGGCTGGTTTCATGGGCAATTTCACGACGGTGGATAATGAAATTATTGGTGGATGCACATCAGTGACCGGTCGCTATGTTTGCAAAAAAAGTGGTCAATTGCTCTGCGCCTGCAATTTTTTTGGGCATTTAGCGCTGCTTTTGCACCCTAAAACACCATGAATCCGGTTTGGCATGCACGTTGCATAGTTGTTTGCGTGCAGCGCGCCTAGGGTTCCGGTTTCTTTTCGAAACGCTGGTCCGAGAGGTGCAAGCCGGCGAAATGCCGGTGACACGGCGGGGCAAAATCCCGGGAGATCACTGCACAGGTTTGCGCACGCAAGCTTCCTCCCGGTGTGCGCGATCCTTTTATTCATAGCCACTTTCATTTGTGGCACGTAGAGAAAAGGCGCACTAAAATGAATATGACATTCTTAAAATCCCTTTGCTTAGCATCAACGCTTTTGTTGCCATTGTCTTTCACACCGGCGGCAGCCGAAGAGAAAACCGAATTCAGCGTATGCTGGTCTATCTATGTTGGCTGGATGCCGTGGGGCTACCTGCAAGATAGCGGCATCATGAAAAAATGGGCCGACAAATATGAAATCAGTGTCGATATTGTTCAGATCAACGACTATGTCGAATCCATAAATCAGTACACCGCGGGTCAATATGATGGTTGCTCCATGACCAATATGGACGCGCTATCGATACCAGCTGGTGGCGGTGTTGATACAACGGCACTCATTGTCGGCGATTACTCAAATGGCAATGACGGCATTGTGCTTAAAGGCGAGACTGAGCTCTCGGCGCTCGCTGGTCAAAACGTCAATTTGGTCGAATTGTCGGTTTCCCATTATTTGCTCGCCAGAGCGCTGGAAAGTATCAATCTATCAGAAAAAGATCTTACGGTCGTCAACACGTCTGACGCCGATATGATCGCAGCCTATCAAACACCAGACGTAACATCTGTGGTCACCTGGAACCCGTTGCTTTCAGAGATTGAAGCAATGCCTGACTCCACCAAAGTATTTGATAGTGCAGGGATCCCTGGCGAAATCATCGACACAATGATGGTCAACACGGAGACATTGGCGGATAATCCAGCTTTCGGAAAAGCACTAACTGGTGCGTGGTATGAGGTGCTCGGTTTAATGGCGGCGGGCGATAGCGAAGCGCTTGAAGCCATGGCAGCAGCATCGGGCACAGACCTTGATGGTTATAACGCTCAGCTGGCAACCACCAAAATGTTCTATGAACCTGCCGAAGCCGTTGCGTTCACCCAGAGCAGTGACTTGCCAGAAACAATGAAATTCGTGGCCGAATTCCTGTTCGACAAGGGCATTTTGGGTGAAGGCGCACCGAGCCCTGAATTTGTTGGAGTGGAATTTCCAGACGGTTCAACCTATGGCGACGCTTCCAACGTCAAGCTTCGGTTCGATACGACATACATGGAGATGGCGGCAGATGGCGCTCTTTAGGCCATGAAAATCGAGGGTGGCAGTTTCTGCCGCCCACACTTTTTGTTGTCAGTTTTCGGGTCGTAAAATGCGCATCACCAACCGCAAGCCATCAAAGCCAACAGCGCTCCTTCTAGGGCTGTTGCCATTTTTGCTGACCATAATCGTTTATATGGTGGCTAGCTATTATCGACGTTTGGATAACCCAGCCGATAAGCTGCTTCCTTCCGTGTCTGATATGGCTGCAACATTCGCGCGCATGGCGTTTGAACCAGACAGGCGCAGCGGTGATTTGTTGCTTTGGGTTGATACGCTCGCCAGCCTGTCACGGCTTGGGATAGGCATTGCTATTGCAACATTGCTGGCGATCACCATTGGCGTTCTCATCGGTTTCATTCCGCACATTCGAAGTGCTCTCGCTCCGTATTTGGCAACTTTTTCGCTTATTCCACCCATCACTGTTTTGCCTATTTTGTTCATCATTTTTGGCTTGGGCGAAGCGTCAAAAATTGCACTGATCGTTGTCGGGACTGCGCCGCTTATGATGCGCTCAACGGCTCAATCGGTCATGGATATTCCGCGAGAGCTCATCATCAAAGCCGAAACTTTGGGCGCAAGCGTTTGGCAAATTTTGCTTCGATTAATCTTGCCACAGTCCATGCCAAAGCTCATTAACTCCATACGTCTGGCGCTCGTACCCGGGTGGATTTTCCTGATCTCAGCCGAAGCAATCGCTTCAACTTCCGGGTTGGGATACAGAATATTTCTAGTGCGTAGATATCTCGCGATGGACGTTATTCTTCCCTATGTTTTCTGGATAACGCTTCTCGCATTTGTGTTTGATCGCTTGCTGCTTTGGCTTTCGAAGCGCGCATTTCCCTGGCACCACCTTGAGGGAGAGAGCTTGTGAGCACGCCCCTCATTTCGGTTCGCAATGTGACCAAAAGCTATGGCGACACCTTGGTGCTAGAACGTGTGAACATTGATGTCGAAGAAGGCACTTTTTGTACTATTGTCGGCGCCTCTGGTTGCGGAAAATCCACCTTCTTGCGCATGCTTTTATCGCAAGAGACGCCCAGTAGCGGATCAATATTGCTTAGCAATGAAGAACTTTCACCCGAACCGACGGCTGATCGGGGCATCGTTTTCCAGAAATATTCAGTGTTCTCGCACCTGACGGTCGAGCAAAATTTACTTCTCGCTTCGGAGTTCGAGCGCTCCCCCGCACTAGGCAAATTGTACGGCGCTGAACGAAAATCAGCCATAGAAGCCATAGAAGATACGCTTGAGAAAATCGGGCTTGCAGATGCTCGGAACCGATATCCATCGCAGCTTTCCGGTGGCATGCAGCAGCGTTTGGCAATTGCACAAGCACTATTGAAGAAACCCAAAGTACTTCTTCTGGATGAGCCTTTTGGTGCGCTCGATCCTGGTATCCGCGCGGATATGCATGAAGTCATCCACGACCTTTGGAACGAGCTTAACATGACGATTTTCATGGTCACCCATGACATCCATGAAGCCTTCAAATTGGGCACTCGCATGTTGGTCTTCGACAAAACGCGTCACGACCCTCATGCCCCAGAAGCCTATGGCGCAACCATTACCTACGACCTGCCGCTGACACGCGACAATGGCATGTCTCCTCCAACAGCCGACGACTTATTTCCAAAACCAACAATAATCGACGAGGATAAAAATGACTGACATGTTTTCCGACCCACGTGCGCGCACCAGCAAGAAAGCAGGGCTAACGAGCATCGAACCAACACAGCGGTTCCACCATCCCGATTTCAATAAAATGAATATGCGCGGTTGGAAGGCAGCCGAACAAGAGGCACTGCTGCCATCGGCGGCATGGCAGAAGGAGCGTCAATGGGCGCTACGTATGGGCTTAACCGGTTCTGACAGTCTTGAAGACAAGTCGATTCCGACATTTGCGCGGGGCGAACTACCCCACTTTGCTGGTATCAACACATTTCTAAAAGCACCCTACATCGAAGACGCCACACAAGTTGGCGCTTATGACGCCGCAATTATAGGCGTTCCTTTCGATGGTGGCACAACATACCGCCCCGGCACGCGCTTTGGTCCGCAGGGCGTACGTAAAATCTCGGCGCTCTACACGCCGTACAACTATGAAATGGGCATTGATCTACGCGAGCAGATGACCTTGTGCGATGTGGGAGACGTTTTCACTATCCCGGCCAACATCGAAAAGACGTTTGATCAGGTTACCCGCGCAGTCAGTCATGTGGCGTCATCGGGTGCATTGCCGATTATCATTGGAGGCGACCACTCGATCGGTTTCCC
>JBCDFK010000088.1:0-7387 GCA_039178065.1 Pseudomonadota bacterium
CTACACGGCATGCCGAAGGCGTCAAAATCGTGCGCGCCAGCGAAACCGCAAGAAAGATCGTTACGGCGCGAACCGGGTTTGGGCGTTTCATATTCTTTGGTGTTCTAAGGGTGCTGGGCCTGTTTCCAAAGCTTGTGACATCCGTGGCACGGCGCGTCATATTGCGTTGAAAACGAAAAGTGACGCGCACGGGATATCAAGTTTACTGGGCGCTATCAGGTGCCTAGCGATAGATGTCGTTCAATTAAAGGATCACCGAATCGGCAAAACTCGATGCGATCGGGTCGTTCCATTCCAAATTGTGCGCGATTATCAAACTCTGTCCATAGGCCAAATTTATTAGTACAGAGTTGTCGTCCTGCGCGGTGACGCGATCAGATGACCATTCCTCGGTTGTCCCATAGCTTTCCAAGAAGCCGTAGCTCGTCAAGTCAAGCGCATCGGCATTGTCGCCAAAGAATTGATAATCGGTGATCACATCATGATGGTAACCGTTATCGGCCAACAAAATAAATGTGTCTGCGCCATTGCCGCCGGACAGTGTATTGCGCCCACTCCCAGCTTCAATGCGGTCGTCTCCGTCGCCGCCAAATATTTCATCGGAACCGCTACCACCGAAAAGAATGTCTGCGCCGCTGTCTCCGAACAAGAAATCGTTGCCGTTCTCGCCGGTTAGAGTATCTGAGTCGGCACCTCCATAAAGGATGTCATTTCCCAGTCCTCCTGCAAGGATATCATCGCCGCTTCCGCCATACAGAGTGTCGGTACCGCTACCGCCTAAAAGCTCATCGAGGCCCAAACCGCCCCATAAGCTATCATTTCCACTGTCTCCGTTCAGGATATCATTACCATCGCCGCCTGATCCAACATCATGCCCGCTTCCACCCCAAAGAATGTCATTGTCCGCCCCGCCCTTAAGGACATCGTTGCCTTTGCCGCCGATAAGCTCATCATTGCCAGCATCACCAGACAGATCATCATTGCCGGCTTCGCCATAGAGACTATCGTTGCCATCATTTCCTTTAAGTGCATCGTTACCGGAATTTCCGTAGAGCAGGTCATCAGACAATCCACCGTTGAGTGAATCCTTTCCAGCGCCCCCCAACAAAGTATCGGCGCCTTCGCCGCCATGAAGTAAATCATTACCAGTACCGCCTGACAGCGTATCGTTTCCTTCATCACCGAACAGCGTATCGTTTCCATATTCGCCGTCTATTTCATCATCATTTAAGCCGCCATAAACTAGATCATTTCCTGAACCACCAAAAATTTGATCGTTGCCTTCCAAGCCAAAAATTTCATCGATACCGGCTTCACCATAAATGAGGTCACTGCCGAAGCCGCCATTAATTTGATCGTTCCGGCCGCCGCCATAAATAGTGTCATCGCCTTCGCCACCGAAAATTATATCGTCCCAACCGGTGCCTTCAGCTTGAACAACTTTAATATTCTTCACCAATATACTGGCTGTCGCATCGACTTCGGCGAATGGATCGTTGCCTCGCGTATCCATTGCACCATCGTTTACGCCAGTGGACTGAGCGGGTGACATTAGCTCGGCAGTAGCGTAACGGCCGTTTTCATCAAAAACGATCCGATATATGCCACCCGTCTCAGCGGTGTCGGCCGACATGTCATGATCACCATTGTTCAGGCCGGCATATAAATTGCCAAGCCCATCCATGAAGACCGCACCATAGGCACCCTTTGCCATCCCATCAAACAACAGATCATTGACTTCCGAATTCGTGATTGGGATTTCAGAGATGACAGGAGAACCGCCACTTTCGACATCGACCAAGTCGATCATCAGAATCTTACCCTGACCACCTTGGCTGCTGGGAGATACCACACCGTAGAACAACCCGTTTTGTGGATTGTACGCAATATCGTACATGTTGCTGGTGCTCAGCGCCTCGTCAAAATAGTATGTTTCAACCTGAGGGTTGCCGTCGGTATCCAGATTGTCGACGTCAATTTTGGTTACACGATCAAGCGTTGTGTGGAAGGTCCAAAGATTACCCTTTCCATCAAAGTCACCAACAAAATCTGGGTAGTGGCCATCTCCAAGTTTGTAGATTTGGCCCTTTGCGTCGAGCACAACGAGGTCCATGTCTTTAAGAGGGTTTCCTAGCGCGTCTTCACCCGTTCCTCTTGAATAACCATAAATCAAATCATCCTGAATATTGAATCCGATTGCATTGAGTTTCACACCCGTATCCGGGCCGGCAATCGTGTAACTTTCTAATGTTGGGTCAAAGACTTGCAGTTGGCCGTCGATAACCTGAAATAGCTTTGCCTGGCCTGGTGCAAATCCATTGATGGTGATTGGTCCATCACCCAAGTCAATGGTCTTTTCATAAGAGTAGATTGCTCCGCTCGTATCATAAATTGAATCGGCGGGATTCTCGGGCTCAGCAGTCCTGATTGTCAATCCAGTTCCGTCTCCGATACCCTGAACCTCATAGCTTTTGGTTTCAAAAACACCGGTGTTCACTTCAATTTTGTCGATTACTTCTCCGTTCCAAAGCACTTCGACAGCGCCCGAGGTTAGGCCAGCGGCAAAGTTTGCTGCTACATCAATATTGATCGTGTAAATTGCATTGGCGTCAGTGTTGACGCTCTGTGACATTTCGGTCTGCCCGGTCTCTTCGTTTTCCAGAACAACCCAGTCAAGCCCTGCAAATTGCGCGATTGATTGGCCAACGATATCTGAATTTCCGGAAAGCAAATTTTCCGGGAGCTTGTCGCCATAAATGACGTCGTTGCCCGAACCGCCATCTATCTTATCCTCACCAGCACCCCCGACAGCATAGTCGTTGCCATCAAACAGATTCAATTCATCGTTTGCTGTTCCGCCAAATACCGAGTCATGCCCCGTACCGGCATTGATGATATCGTCACCGCCGTCTCCGTGCAGAACATCGTTGCCGCCATCGCCTTGAATGAAATCCTCACCAGACCCGCCCTTCGCAACATCGGCGCCGGTACCACCAAATATTTGGTCATTTCCTTTTTCACCATAGAGCGTGTCATTGTCCGAACCACCTGAAACAACATCATTGCCTGTTCCGCCGTAGATGAGATCATTGCCTTCAGACCCAGACAGCTCGTCCGTACCAGCATCGCCAGAAAGTTGGTCTGCATTTTTTCCGCCATCTATTGTATCGTTACCCGATCCACCTGAAATGATATCATCATTGTTACCGCCATATGCGATATCTGAGCCGTCTTGGCCGAAGATTACATCTTCGCCATTTTGGCCGTAAAGTATGTCGTTACCGCTTTGACCGTGGATCTCATCAGATCCAGCCCCACCCCAAATACTGTCATCAACGCCATCACCCTGAGGGCCAGCATTTGTACCGGTTCTTACATCGCCGCCATACAATGCATCGTCGCCGCTGCCGCCATAAATGATATCACTACCAGAACCACCATCGACAAAGTCGTTATCTTGACCGGCATAAGATTTATCTGCCCCATCGCCCAAAGTGATCCTGTCTTCGCCAGATTTGCCAAAGACTTTGTCTGCGCTGGAACCCGCTGATATTTCATCGTCTCCACCTTTTGCGTTGATTTTGTCGCGACCGTCTCCGCCTGAAATGACGTCATCTTCATTGGTGCCGAATATTTTGCGTGCCATCGATCGATACTCCGAGAAGTGTGCTGCTAAGTGGTATCTTTGGCTAGCGGATTAACTGGCGAATGTCTCAGCACCATCGGTATACCTGCCGGGGCATCGGTATATGTGTTATATCATTTGGTATAGGATTAGCTGCCGGCTCGTAGCTATTTTGGGTCAAATCCCGCTACCAACAAAAAAAGCGGCCATTGGCCGCTCTTTGAACTTCAATGCGATGATCACTTAGCGCGGTGCGAGCACCATCATCATTTGGCGACCTTCGAGTTTTGGCTCTGCTTCCACTTTGGAAATCTCTGCCACATCTTCTTTTACACGTTTCAGCAAGTCCATGCCGAGCTGTTGGTGCGCCATTTCGCGGCCTCGGAAACGAAGGGTAACTTTCACTTTGTCGCCGGCTTCAAAAAAGCGATGAACTGATTTCATCTTCACGTCATAGTCATGCGTGTCGATATTAGGGCGCATTTTCACCTCTTTAACCTCGACGGTCTTCTGCTTTTTACGCGCAGCGTTTGCTTTTTTCTGCTGCTCATATTTCAGCTTGCCTAGATCAAGGATCTTGGCAACCGGAGGTTTAGCGTTGGGTGAAATGAGAACCAGATCCAAACCTTCTTCTTCAGCCATCTCTCGCGCTCGGGCGGTTGGCGTCGGGCCTAAATGTTCACCTTCTGAGGTGATAAGTTGAACTTCTGCTTCTTGGATATCTTCGTTAGCGGCTGGGCCCTGCTTTTGCGCGGGCTGTGCTCTGAATGGACGGCGAATGGTCGTAGTCTCCTTAGACAAATTAGTCGGAATGGTTCAAGTGCTTGTCTATCGCATCCTTGCGGCAGTCAAGCGATCGTTTCATAGCATGCGTTGGCGGAAAAATCACCATAGAATCGACCGGCGGGCTTGCGTAGGGTTCTGAGCAACGTTTAAGCCAGAAATATAGGTCAAACAATCATGGTGTGCCGATTTGAAAACACAATATATCGACGTCAATGAAAATAAGATTGCCTATCACCATTTACAAGGCTCTAGTGATAAGCCCGGCGTGATGTGGCTGGGTGGATATCGCTCAGACATGCAGGGCACAAAAGCGCTTGAATTAGAGGCGCATGCCAAAGAAATCGGTATTTCGAGCACGCGGCATGATTATTCAGGGCATGGCGAATCGGGTGGTGAGTTCATTAAGGGCACTATTTCGGCTTGGCTGGAACAGTCCCTGACCGTGATGAAAGAAGTCACTACAGGGCCGCAGGTCCTGGTTGGCTCTTCCATGGGTGCATGGATCGCGCTGCGCATGGTGGAAGAATTGGGCGAGACCGGTCAATCGAACCGTGTTGCGGGATTGATGCTTTTAGCACCTGCGCCTGATTTTACCGTTGAACTGATGGAACCAGAGCTTACGGAAGCCCAAAAGAACGATCTGGAATCGAAGGGCTATTACGAAGAGCCGACGCCGTATGGTCCTGACCCAAATGTTTTTACAAAAGCATTTTTTGACGATGGGCGACTTAATCGCACCATGGCAAAATCAATAGACACGCAGTGCCCAGTGCATATTATTCAGGGCAAACAAGATCCTGATGTGCCATGGCAACATGCGCAACGCCTGTTTGAGCTAATGAGCAAGGATGATGCTTCGCTTACCTATATTAAGGACGGAGATCATCGCCTTTCGCGCGATGAGGATATCGCCTTGATGAAACGCGTTCTGGACGATCTACTGATGACAATTGCGCAAAGGACTGGCTAATTTGCGCTTTTCTTCGGTTTCAGCAGCTTTTGTTGCCTGCATTGTGGGCTTTGGCGGTACGGTTGCGCTGGTCCTCGCAGCGGCCCAAGCGGTGGGGGCCACGCCTGCGCAAACCGCAAGCTGGGTTACCATGCTTTGCGCCGCTATTGCAGCAGAGTCACTTTACTTGTCTTGGCGACACAAAATGCCCATCGTCACTGCCTGGTCATCTCCAAGTTTAGCGCTCGTCGGCGCATCTACAGGTTTTGACATTCAAATGGCCGTTGGCGCCTTTGTGATGACAGGCATATTGTTGTTCATCACTGGTTTGATGCGTCCTTTGTCGCGATTTGTTGAGCGCATCCCGGCAGGCATTTCAGCTGGCATGCTTGCTGGTGTTATCCTTCCCTTTGTAATTGGTGGTGCGGAAGCAGCCGGCATCGATATTTGGCTTGTTTTACCGCTGACGATTTTGTTCTTTCTTGTCCGCGTTTGGAATCCTTCCTTGGCCGTTATTGCTGTCCTGGTGACTGGCATATTGTGGGCGTTCATATCAGGACAGAACGATGGTTCATTTGAAGTCGGGCTTTCGACCGTCGAATTTATCAGGCCCGAGTTCAGCATCGCGACATTTATCGGGCTCTCAATCCCTCTCTATCTGGTTGGCATGGCATCGCAAAACCTTCCGGGTCTCGCTGTCATTCGCGCCAGCGGATACAACCCGCCCATTGGTTCACCAATTGCAATTACCGGACTGGGTTCGATCATGACGGCCTTTTTTGGCGCAAGCTCAACATGCCTCGCGGCCATTACAGCGGCCATATGCACAGGCGAAGAAAGCCATCCTGATCCTAAAAAGCGCTGGCAAGTGGGAATTTGGTATGCGGTGTTTTATAGCCTGTTTGGCTTGTTTGGGGCTTCACTTGTGGGCCTTATCTCCATCATGCCACCCGCATTGATGATGCTCGTAACCGGCCTTGCACTACTTGGTCCGTTAGCGAATGCAATATCAATCGCATTAGCAAAGGATGATGAGCGTATTGCAGGCATAACAACCTTTGCCATTACTGCTTCCAGCATCGCGTTTTATGGCGTGGGCGCGCCATTTTGGGGGCTTGCGGTTGGCTTACTCGTGTATTATTCAGCGCGTTTAAAGGTCTGAAATTGCTTGGAATTATTTCAATTTGTATTGGTTTTTAGGGCATTTGCTTGAAAAACTGACCATCAATCCCCACCTCAAATGCAACGGCGGCAATGATGCGGCCATATTTATTTAAAGGGGTATTTAATGACACAGACCGCCTTACTTAGACCGGCTTGGACTCCAGCCACCATCGCATTGATGGTTTTGGGCTTTATGATTTTCTGGCCGTTAGGCTTGGCGATGCTCGCTTATATTTTATGGGGCGAACGGCTTGATGGCTTCAAGCGCGAGGTGAACAGCGCGACTGATAATATGGCTTCACAATTCCGCGGTTGTAGACGTGGTCCGCGCGCTGCTGCACGCACCGGCAATGTTGCTTTTGATGATTGGCGTGAGGCTGAGCTTAAGCGCTTGCATGAAGAGCGCATGAAGCTTGATGAAGTTCGCGCCGAGTTTGATGAGTATTCTCGCGAGCTGCGTCGTGCCAAGGACCAGGAAGAATTCGACCGGTTTATGGCTGACAAAAAGACGAGCAAGCCAAAGAAGAAAAAAGGCAAGTCAGTGCCGCGTATTGCGGACGACGAGTAGTTTTTTCAGAACTTCCCTTCAGTGTTCTGAAATAGCGAGCGCCGAGTTCAGAGATGGACTTGGCGTTTTTCTTTATCCAAGCAGTTTAGAATCAGCTAAATGGACGTTATGAGTTTCGGATTTTTCAGAGCCAAAAAAGTTCAAAAACAAACCAGTCAAAAGCAAAGCTTTGATGTAGCTGGGCGAACGCTTGCACTTACAATTACGGAAAATGCTCGCGCCAAACGGCTCACATTACGCATTCAACCCGGTGGACGAGGGCTGAAAGTCACCGTCCCACCCCATATATCTGACC
>JBCDFK010000089.1:0-7368 GCA_039178065.1 Pseudomonadota bacterium
ATCAAAAATGGAAAGAGCGCAAGCAAAGAGGACAACGCAACATGACTGGCTAATGCCAAACCATCGGCAACATCAAAGTGACCGATTGCATCATAAACAACGCGCTTTGCGCTTAAGTAGATTCGTAACATCACTTTCTATCTATCAAATTGGCGCAAATGTTCCACAAATTCCGCACGGCGTCGTTGAACTGATATTTTTGTAAGAAACACCATTGGCGGTGCAAGGTAAATTTGGTCTAAGGCGCAGCAATGTAGATTTGATTTGGGGCAGCTAAGTGCAAGCAGAGCGAACAATAATAATTACCGGCTGCTCCTCGGGGATTGGAGCACATTGCGCCAAAAGGCTCAAAGAGGATGGGTGGCGCGTCTTTGCTACTGCGCGGAAGCCTGAAGATATAGAAGAATTACGGCTGGCAGGCTTCGATGCATTTTATCTCGACTATCGTGAGCCGGCGTCTATAAAGCGTTGCTTTGATGATGTGATGAAGATCACCGGTGGTCGGCTAGACGCGTTGTTCAATAATGGCGCGTATAGTCAGGCGGGCGCTGTTGAAGATATGCCAATTGAGGCACTGCGTGAGCAGTTTGATGCGAATTTCTTCGGATGGCATGAATTAACTTTGGTTTGTGTTCCTGTCATGCGCCGACAAGGTTTCGGCCGGATAATCCAGCATTCATCGGTGCTTGGCATTGTGCCTGCCCCGATGCGCGGCGCTTATAATGCGTCGAAATATGCGATTGAAGGATTGTTTCTAACTATGGGAATGGAGCTCGAGGGGTCGGGCGTATTCGTGTCACTAATAGAGACTGGCCCAATACCATCAAAAATCGCTCAGAATGCCGTTCCATATTTTGAGAAGTATATCGATATGGAGAACAGCTATCATGCTGAAGACTATGCAAGACGAATGAAACAATTAAGAGCAGGCGGTACACCGGATAAGAGCGGAAATGGTGCCGAGCCCGTTTACAAGAAGCTAAAACGTGCCTTGGATGACAAAACGCCACACCGGCATTACTTCGTCACGCTACCGACCCATGTTAGCGGTCTGATGAAGCGTTTTTTGCCATCGAGCCTTCTTTATAAAATACTGAATGCTTGGTCTTGATCGTTTTTCGCCTATGTAACTGATAATAAGACACGCGCACACCGCGCTATTATGAGAGATATCAATGTCCGGAGCTTCCTTTTACCTTATTATCGTGTTGATGATTGCTGTCTTGGTTGTGCTACTTGTTGGCCTTCGCAATATGATGAAGGGTGGGGATGCCAATTTCTCCAACAAGATGATGCAATTGCGGGTGTTCTTGCAGTTCATTGCAGTTGTTGCCATTGTGATCGTTGTCTATGTGGCGCGACAATCAGGTAGTTAGTCTGAGTCTAAAGGAATTCTGTCATGGTTGTGCTGAACAAGATTTACACAAAAACTGGCGATGATGGTACGACCGCGCTTGGTTCTGGTGAACGCCGTTTCAAGTTTGATTTGCGGGTGAATGCTTACGGCACTGTCGATGAAACCAATGCGTGCGTGGGCATGGTACGTCTCCACACCTGCGATAGCGATCCGGACCTCGATCGCATGTTATCGCGCATACAAAATGATTTGTTTGATTTGGGTGCTGACCTGGCCACCCCCGAATCGGAAGAGCCGCTTGAGTATGAGCCCTTGCGTATGACCGAAGCACAAGTTGAGCGCGTTGAAGCCGATATTGACGCATTAAACAAAGGCCTCACGCCATTGAGGTCTTTTGTTTTGCCCGGCGGTTCTGCAGCCTCTGCCCCATTGCATTTGGCGCGAACTGTATCTCGGCGAGCGGAACGCTTGATGGTCGAATTGGCAGAGCAACCCGGTGAGCATGTTAATCCGGCAGCACTCAGATATATGAACAGAATATCGGATTTCTTTTTTGTGGCGGGACGCGTTGTCAATAATAATGGCGCGGACGATGTGTTATGGGTGCCGGGAGAAAATCGCTAGATGCGAAGTTCGTTCTATTCTGCACTGGGCATATAGATGTTCGTTCCACTACATGATGCTAACGACCTAAAGCATATTCAACTCCAATATGTGACGCTCGGTCTCATAGCTGCAAATGTTCTGGTCTATCTTCTGGCCAATGTTGCTTTGAGCGAGGGAGCCTTTAACGCTGCCGCAGTGTCATTCGGCTATATTCCTGCTGTTGTGAATGATTTCAGGGATTTGCCGCCGGACTTGGCCGTCATTCCCGAAAATTTGTCATTGGTTTCGTATTCGTTCTTGCATGGCGACTTTATGCATTTGGCAGGCAACATGCTCTTTTTGTGGGTGTTTGGCGACAATGTTGAAGATGCGCTGGGCCATATAAAGTTTTTGATTTTTTATTGTGCGTGTGCGGCCGTTGGAGCTTTAGGTCACGGGCTTTTGGATGTTCAGTCCGAAGCACCACTTATAGGAGCATCTGGTGCGGTTGCGGGCATTATTGGCGCGTATCTCCTGCTGCACCCGAAGGTCTGGGTGTGGGTGCTTGTGATGGGCCGAATTCCACTGCGCTTGCCGGCAGGTTTGCTGCTTGTGTTCTGGATTGGGTTGCAGTTTTTCATGGTGTTCGCGATGAGCGAAGACTCGGTCTCTTGGGCTGCCCATATTGGTGGGTTTTTTGCCGGTGCTATTTTAGTGCTCATTATGCGTCGCAAGGGTGTGCCTTTGTTTGACCGGACTATTGTGACGCCTAAGGCCGTTGAAAAATTCGACGATGACTTAACGCCAGGACCGTCGCAAAGTTCATCGCGTCCATGGGGGCGTGGATGATGATAACTCGCGATTTAAACGAATTTATGTTGACGTGAACGTAAACGTCAATTACAAAAAATGAAATTGGCCCTGTTTTTTTCTGTCGTTGGTCTTGCTGCAAATGACTGAAAAGGGCATGCGTGCCGCATCAATTTTGAATAAAGAATTCCAAGTTCTCATTTTCAGTTGAATGTTGAGTTTCAAAATTTAAATTTTGCTCCAGAAAAGCGCAGAATTTATATGGGAGATTAGAAATGAAGGTTTTGATACCTGTAAAGCGCGTTGTCGATTACAATGTTAAGATCCGCGTTAAGGCGGATGGTTCAGGCGTTGAACTTGCCAATGTGAAAATGTCAATGAACCCTTTTGATGAGATTTCTGTTGAGCAGGCAATCCGCATGAAGGAAGCTGGCTCGGTGGAAGAAATTGTTGTTGTGTCAGTTGGCCCCCAACAATCTCAGGAAACATTGCGGACTGCTTTGGCGATGGGCGCTGATCGCGCGATCCTTGTGAAGCATGACGAGTTGGTTGAGCCTCTTGCTGTTGCCAAGATTCTCAAAGGGATTGTTGAAGAAGAGCAGCCCGGCCTTGTTATTCTTGGCAAACAGGCGATCGACGATGATGCGAACCAAACAGGTCAGATGTTGGCCGCTTTGCTTGGTTGGAGCCAAGGTACATTTGCTTCTGAGCTTGAAGTGGATGGTGATGTGGCTAAAGTGACGCGCGAAGTTGATGGTGGTTTGCAAAAAATCGAAATCAAGATGCCTGCGATTGTTACAACCGATCTTCGCCTAAATGAGCCGCGCTATGCTTCGCTTCCCAATATTATGAAAGCCAAGAAGAAGCCGCTCGAAGAGAAGTCGCCTGCTGATTATGGTGTTGATACAGCGCCACGTCTCACAGTGGTGACCACTGAAGAGCCCGAAGGTCGTAAGGCCGGTGTTAAAGTTGGTTCCGTCGAAGAGCTTGTGGCGAAGCTTAAAGACGAAGCTGGCGTTTTGTGATTGAACGGGAAGGATAATAAAATGGCTATCTTACTTGTAGCGGAACACGATAATGAAACACTTTCCGACCAAACAGCGAAAGCGCTGAGCGCTGCCTCGCAAATTGGTGGCGATGTGCATGTGCTGGTTGCGGGCAATGGAGCGCAAGCGGCGGCGGATGCAGCAGCCAAACTTGATGGTGTTGCCAAGGTTCTTTTGGCAGAGGACGCATCGCTTAACATGATGCTGGCTGAACCAACAGCTGCGCTGATCGTTTCAATTGCTGGCGACTACGACACCATCATCGCGGCTGCAACCACCGACGGCAAAAATATATTGCCTCGTGTCGCAGCATTGCTCGATGTGATGCAGATCTCCGATATTATCGAAGTTGTGGGCGCTGATACGTTCAAACGTCCAATCTATGCGGGCAATGCAATTCAAACGGTCAAGTCAACCGATGCCACACGCGTTATCACAGTGCGTACAGCTTCGTTCAATGCGGCGGGTGAGGGTGGATCAGCTTCTGTTGAATCCATTGGTGCTGCCGGCGATCCGGGCCTTTCGACCTATAAATCGTCTGAGCTTTCAGGTGGTGATCGTCCTGAACTGACATCTGCAAAGATCATCATTTCTGGTGGACGTGCACTTGGTTCAGAAGACAAGTTCAATGAAGTCATTCTGCCGGTTGCCGACAAGCTAGGTGCAGCGGTTGGTGCTTCACGTGCGGCCGTTGATGCGGGTTATGCACCGAACGATTGGCAGGTTGGCCAAACTGGTAAGGTGGTTGCGCCTGACCTTTATATTGCGGCAGGTATCTCCGGTGCTATTCAGCACTTAGCAGGCATGAAAGACAGTAAGATCATCGTTGCGATCAACAAGGATGAGGACGCACCTATCTTCCAGGTAGCAGACTATGGCCTCGTTGCCGATCTGTTTGATGTATTGCCGGAGCTGGAAAAAGCGCTTTAGAGCCTATTCGGTTTTTGCTGAGAATCAGCGCCGCTTGGGAAATCCGAGCGGCGTTTTCTCGTTCCTAACGTGTTTAATTCGCCAGAGCGACCTGCTGGTCGGGATTAGTGGACTTCTCAAGCAGATCGTTTATCCGATCGCGTTCGCGAATAAATGCGGCAAGTTCTTCACCGCTGAGAGATTTGCCTTCTGGCAAGCGTACCCGCAGTGGATCGACGCGCTTATTGTTCACTTTCATCTCGTAGTGAAGATGCGGTCCTGTCGAAAGGCCAGTGGTGCCGACATAACCAATCACTTGGCCTTGGCGCACGCGTGCGCCCTGGCTGATGCCTTTGGCAAATCGTGTCTGGTGTGAGTAGGATGTTTCATATCCATTGGCGTGACGAATTACCGTTTGGCGTCCATATCCACCAGCCCAGCCCGCTTTGATGACGGTACCGTTGCCAGGTGCAATAATCGGTGTGCCACGCGGAGCCGACCAATCGACGCCCCAATGCATTTTAGAGTACCCCAAGATTGGGTGACGTCGCATGCCGAAGGGTGAACGGAATTTTCCATTCGGAACCGGATTGCGCAAAAGGAACTGTCTGGCGCTTTTGCCGTCTTCATCAAAATAGTCGATTGAACCGTCAATGCTGATGAAGCGATAAAATTTGCGCGTTTGATCATTGAATGCTGCTTCTACAAACAGCAGTTCTTCCGTCGTTTCATCTGACTGTTCAGGCACAGAGTAGAATAATTCGAGGCGGTCGCTTGGCTTGATGGGCGATCTAAAATCTACGTCTGCCGCAACCATGCGAACAATCTGTCCTGCGATCTCTTTTGGAAGATCATATGCCATTACACCGCGATAAATAGCGTCATAAGCCGGCGGCAAATCCCGAACAATGTTGACGGCCGGTTTGGGCTTGTCGCGTTCTTTGCGCGCTTCCATCACGCCCTCATCAAATGGTTCTTCTGACGGGACGTATTGGTTTTTGTCGTTGAGCGCGATTGTTGTTTGGTGGTTATTGCCGGAATATACGCTGGCACGAATGATGTTTTGCCCCATCAAGGAACCTTGCAAACCAAGACGGATTGCATGGCCTTCTTTAAAGTTTTCAGTATTGAGCAGCGTTTCAAGTGCTTCTGCCATCGGTTCAGATTTACCGAACTCGGTATCGGCCAGTAATTGACGGATTGGTGCGGTTGCTCGAACCTCGATCAGATATTCACTGAAATCGCGGCTCGGTCGAAATTCATTATCAATCGATGCCACTGATATATTCTGAGGTACAATCTTGGCAGTGGACTGCAATTGCATTGCGCTCAATGCCGGATCAGCCAAGCCAAAACGTTCTGGATTGACGAAGTGCAATGCCGCAACTTCTACTGAGCCATCTGTAAGAATTGGAGCAGTTTGTCTGACTATTTCCTCGACTTCCTGATTCGACAAAACCAAAGATGCTTGAGTCATTGTTTCATCAAATTCAAAACTGACGACCCGAATGGATGCTTCGGTTTCTACATCAGCGCCATAGATAAGTGATCCTATGTTCTCATTTGCCACATCCTGCTGATCTGGTTGCGCAAAAATAGAAAGCGGGTTGAAAGCGGGATATGATTCCTTTGCTTTGTGACCCGCAGCTAGAGACACTTTAAGATGTTCAAATGGTTTGGTTCGCACAAGATCTGCATCTCCGACCCGCGTAACAGTCGAGACGCTCATACGTGTGCGTTCTTGATTGCCGACTTGTTGAATAGATCTTAGTGCCGGAAGCCTGTGCGTCTTTGCATTGTCAGCTAAGTCCGGCGCTGCTTGCGCATCGCTCGTCTGCAATTCGGGCGGGGTCGCTAGAAATTGCTTGCCATCCAGTCCAGCAAAAAGGGCGACACCCATAAGAACGGTGGATGTTAGTCCGGTAAGAAATGTGCCGCTGAGCCATCGCAATGAAACTTCCCGCCGATCCGGCGGACGCCGGCGACCTCCAGCAGGGATTGGCGGCTCATCACCAATACGCTGCTTGGTAGCTTTCAATTGCTTGTCAGAATCGGGAGCCATTTTTCTCTTTATATATGTGCCGCACAGAGCTGGTTTCCTGCATGCCTTGTCACTTAAATTATGTCAACGAAAAGGCATGCGATTGCTTTCAATCAAAAGTAGGTGCGATTTGCGCTGAAATAGGCTGTTTTGGACGCTTTTTGGAGCAACTATAGCGCTGAAAAAAAAGATTCGAAAAAAAGCGAAAAAAGTGCAATTATGCCGTTGACAGTTTTGGGAGTGTCAGACTATAACCCGCTCACCAACGAGGGCGGCATCGTCGCAAGCGACAGATTGCTTCGTCTTTACGGTCATCATAGAGAGCCGCTTTAGCGACCCTCACTTCGGTTCAAAACTCCAGAGTAGAGAGCCGGGATAAGGTTTTGCCTTATCAGTTATTTGAAAATTGAATATGGAAGAAAGAGAAACGTGGACGGCGGTTTTCTCCGCAATCACTTCGGTAAGTTGCTTTCGAGCAATGAGCTTAGGTGTTTTAGAGACAAACGGTTGTCGTACACGTTTCTGACAAGAGACAATTTTTCGACGTTCTTATTGAGCGTCGTGTACAAAATGTTCTCGTCAATTCAAAAGCGTGTAAGCGACGCTAGGCAAATTCTCAT
>JBCDFK010000090.1:0-7341 GCA_039178065.1 Pseudomonadota bacterium
CTGGGCGCATGGTGAAACCCGCACCATAAGTCTTACGCCATAAATATTCGATGCGGTGAGGATCTTCACCGAAGAACTGGCGTTCAAATACATCAACTGCCATAGCAGCACAAAGATCTGGACCGAATGTGGCATTGTAAATCTCACCAACGCCGGTGATGCCACACTTCGTTGTCAGCCTTAAGAAGATAAAATAACGGCCACCATGGCGTGGCGGCGGATTGGCCACTACAAAGGTTTCGATCTTGTCGAGCTTCAATGCGCTTTCTCCTCCTCGCGCAAACTTTGCGCAAACACTACAAACGCATCAGAGGTTCGAAGGGTCAATAGCTTTATGGCTTGGAGGTGTTTATTGCGCGGTGGCAGTCAGCAATCTCCAACGAGCTTTGCAAGCATTATTGAAAAAAGGTCCGACTATCTGTCACATGTTTTAGAGCCGTCTTATTCCATTGCACAGTAAGCTCATTGTAGCGTGTCAACGTCCGCCTGCGTGACGGTATAGGTGGCTGTTATAGTCAATACATCGAGCGGTCCCAGCTCATCCCAGACACCATTGCCTGTATCGGCGTTGGTTGAATCACCGGCAGTTCCATTGTCCGTCAAAGTCGCTGTATCAATATCTGGATCAGGATCCGTTCCCGTTCCACCATGCAAATCTGTCAAAGAAACATCGTCAATTGTTTGGTTGCCAGTATTGGTGATCGTGAATGTGTATGTAACCACGGTACCGGCAGGCGCCAGTTGAATATTCCCAGTAACAAAGCCCGGGGCACTACCGACCTTGCTTATCGAAAGTGATGTAACGCCTGCAACAATGGTCGGCGCATAGTCTTCGACTTCTCCGCTGCTTGCAAAGCCAGACGAACCAATTCCAGAAGTCGTCGACCATCGAAATCGCGCATATGTTTGTCCAACACCGGCAGCAATGGGTACCGTTGTGGACAGCGCAATTGTTCCGTTCGCCAATCCATCGCTATCACCTGCCCCACCATCTTGGACATTCGTAGCTATCTGCTCGCCGGCACCGCCGAAGGAATCATCATCGTTCCAGTCGACCCAGGCTTGCAAAAAGCCACCAGCCCCCGAAACAAGAACGGGAATGATAACGTTTTCGGCTTGCACCATTGTTGGGAAGGTAACACCATCGTCGGCGTCAGCCGCCGCCGCCGCATCGTTATAATCTGTTGCTTCTGCAGTAACGCTAGCGCCAATCGTCAGGCCGGTCACAATGTCATGCTCTGCACCGCCATACCCGGCAGTTGGTGCATCAGAAAAATCCTTAGCCTTAGAAACTGTTGTTATGTCCCAATAGGCGACAATTTCTGAAGCGCCTGGAAACTCTGTCCACTCAATTCGGTCTATGTGGATGCCCGCATTAATCGACGCGGTGTCTAAAATTAGGCCCCGAAAACCGGCATTTGAATCAAATGGATTGTCGTAGACTTCAAAGCTGGTTCCATTGGAATAATATACTGTAAAGAATGATCTATGACTTCCATCATTCCAATCAACCACATTGAAACCGAAGGCATAGATTTCCTCTGTTGGTGTGATGGTAATACTGGCTCCAGCATCAAAGGAGCCAATCATACCGGGTACAGCCGGAGATGTTGCATTGTAGTCTGGACAATAAGAAGGGTTTATCGGCGGGCTATTGAGTTGTGGGCAGTATCCGGAGTCACCAAAAGTTCCTGTCCCTGTTCTGAAGACACTGAACCCATTCCACTGGTCGCGTGTTGTTGACATCGTGTAATTGGTTGCGACTGAGGCAAAATCCTCTATCGCCACAATTGTGTTGGCCGGAAGCGCTGCTGTGAATGTCGGTCTGTCATTATAGATGGTGAGTGTTTGAGCATGGGCCACATTGGCGAAAAAAGCGGTGATCGCCAGCCAGGATAAAAGATTTAGGACATGACCCAATCTCATATCGTTTTTGCTCGACAAAAATGATTTCCATTTCGAAAAGCGGAAACTGCTATTCATTCGTTTTCATCTTCTGCATCGCATATGCGTGACCTCGACCAACACCCTAGAGAGGAATATCGCAGCAATTCCAAGCTATTTAGACAAATCAGTTTCTCAAATAGCAGTCAACAATCAAACCGCATTACGTACAGTAAATATAGCTTAGTTTGATCCTGACATATTAAGCCAATCACTCCCGCATCATCGCCCATCTAACGATGATGACAGCGACAAACATCTCCAACCATGCGAGAGGAAGTGCCACCAATACAATTGAGGGACTGGCCAGGTTCATATTAAACAGCCCCAACCATAAAATCACAAAGATCGAAGCCCAAATTCCCGTAGCAGTTAGCAGAACCATAAGCATCGTTGTTCCGAACTTAGTCAACGAAAGCCAAGCTATGGCACAAACTGAAACTACTAAGATGGTGTCCCAAATGCCCCAAATTAGAAACACCGGAATGTTCATCGGAGCAACGCTGGGCAACATGGGAAACGCATCTCGCATCATCGGCATGACAAATGCGAAATAGCGAAATACTTCAGATAGATTGATCCAAACCATATTCAAACCGATTGCGATCCAGAAGGAATTCGGAATGTTGGATGTAGGCTCTTTGATAGTTGTATTGGTCATTTCAGCTGTTCTCTGATCAATGTTAAAAAGGTTGTAACCCGATCTCGAAGAACGGCTGCGTCGGTTACAGAGCGGGAAAGTGACCAGAGTCCATTTGCAAAAACAACAATAACTTCAGCGAGTTGTTCGATGTTTTTGGTTGCCAAATTTGAGTTTGAGTTTCGTAATGCCTGGGAAAAACCCGCCGCCAAACGATCATTGTGTTGATTAACTTTGCCAGCAACATCGGCGTCCTGGGGCGCAACCTCGGTTGATGCATTGGCTACAAAACAACCATTACTGGGTAAGCCGGCGCGTTCTGCTAAAGCAATTTGATGCTCAAAATAGTCGGCGATTTGTCGGATATCGGCATTGGGCTTCTCTACGGCTTCAATGGCGGGTGCCACAACGGCTAATTCATAGCGCTTGAAACAAGCCAGGAAGAGCTCCTTCTTGCCACCAAAATCGCTGTAAATACCGTGACGGCTGACCTTTGTCGCCTTAACCAAATCATCCATCGATGTCGCGTTAAAGCCATATTGCCAAAATGCAGCAAGCGCGCAATCGGCAAGTTTGTCGGGTTCATAGGTCTTGGTACGTGCCATAGACTCGACATAACAGAACGAACGTTCTGATTCAACTGATTATTGAGCAACAGCCGTCAAAACACGATATTTAACATGACGAGCGATACGATCAGGAACAGGATTGTCATGATCCCGCCACTCTTCACGAAATCGATTACCTTGTAGCCCGCGGGGCCCATAATCAGCGCATTGACCTGATGCGTTGGAATGATGAATGAGTTTGAAGTCGAAATGGCAACGGTTAGAGCAAACAACGCTGGGTTAGCACCGGCGGCAACGGCAATTGATACCGCCAAGGGAACGAGCAATACCGTTGCGCCAACATTTGACATTACCAGAGAAAAGACAGTCGCGAGAACAGCAACGCCTGCCTGCAGTGACCAAATGGGCCAGCCATCCAATACAGTCAAAATCTGCTGGGCGATCCATTCAGCGGTACCGGTGTTTTGCACCGCCTGTCCCAAGGGTATGAGGCTGGCAAGCAGGAAAACCGTGTTCCACCCCACAGAATTGTAGGCCTCATCAATGCTCAATACGCGCGTCAAGAGCATGCCCACGGCGCCTGTTAGAAGGCATAGTGACAGACGGACATCGGTAAACATGATTAGTGCTAAGGAGATAAGAAAGAAAAATACTGCAGCGCTGACCTTGTTGGGTCGCAGTTCCTCTTGCGGAAAGTCCGTCGTAACGACAATAAAATCGCGGTCGCGCTTTATTCTCGTAAGGTTGTCCCATCGCGTATGAGCCACAAGCATGTCGCCCGCATGAAATGGTACAAGTCCAATTTGTGTCGACACGTGATCTTCAGTTTTCACATGGCTAAGTGTTTCTTCGCCTCGGTGAATGGCCATTAGGCCAAGGCCATATGTTTTTCGCAGCAGAAGGTCGCGCGGACTTTTACCAATGAGCTTTGAATCCGGCGGAATGACCAGCTCTGCAACGCCTGCATTTGTCGATGCAAACTCTTCAACAAAGACGTCTAGTTCAGGACGGAGCTTCAACCCATAGCGCTTAACAAAATTTCGAACAGCCACCTCTCCACCCATGATTGCCAGCCTACATGGAGCAGCGATCTCGGCTGTCAGAATCTGAATCATCGACGCTTTGCCGCGATAGAAAGTCGAAATAATATAGATGTTATTTTCGTTATTTATGTCGGCAAGAATTTCACCAACCAAGGGGCTGTCTTCCGGCACATCAACTTCAAACACCTGAGCATGCAGACCATATACACGTTCAAGATACTCTGATGTTCCCTGACCTGAAGCGATGTCTACAGTGTCGGATGCATTGGGTAGAACATAACGCCCTAGCAAGAGAAAATACAAAATACCAGTTACAATAAGTGCCGCCCCGATCGGCGCAACCGAGAAGAGGCCAAAGGGCTCCATTTTCAGCTCTTCGGGCAATCCCTCATTGGCCGTCAGTATCAAATCATTGAGCAATATGAGTGGCGATGAGCCGACCATCGTCATTGTTCCACCCAATATTGCGCAGAAGCCCATTGGCATAAGAAGACGGCTAAGCGGGATGCCCGAGCGAACCGATATGCGGCTGACGACGGGTAGAAACAAAGCTGCGGCGCCCACGTTTTGCAGAAAGCTAGATATGAAACCAACGGTTCCAGAAACGATGGGCAGCACGCGCGCTTCGGTGGTTCCACCATGCTTAAGAATCGCAGCGGCGACCTTGTTCATGATCCCGGTTTTGTCGAGGCCGGCGCCAACAATCATTACGGCAATAATTGAGATGACCGCATTGGATGCAAACCCATCAAATAGATGATTGACGTTTGCTATCCGTTCCAGTCCCGGCACATAGCTGAGAATACCAACAAGCACCAATACTAGTAATGCGGCTAAGTCTATTCGAATTAATTCGGAAACAAAGAGGAATACGGTAAAACCAAGCAGGCCTAAAACAACGGCCATCTCGGTCGTAAACTCAATTGCTTCCATTATTCCCCCCTTCAACCGAGCGTCCTTCTTCCGACTTTTGCGGAGTTTGCGCTGACTAGAAAGCAGTGTTGACCTAAATGGATGCCATTACCAGTTTTTTTTGCTCAACCGAGCTTTCCCTCACTCGCGTTTAGCGGAATTCAAAAGCTTCCGTATGAATGTTTGAACGCCCTACACCTTCTTTGTTGAGGTCCTTCATCAAGCCATCAATCATGGGTTTGGGTCCGCACATGAAAAAGTCGTAGCTGTCCAGGGGATCGGGCAGTTTCTGCTTCATAATATAGACGCGCGCAAAATCGCCGTCATTCGAAAAAAGCGGCACCAGCGTGATATTGCCTAGCTTTTTTGCGAGCGTTTTAAGCTCATCCAAGAAAATTGCGTCTTGTTCTTCGCGTGCGGCGTATACAAGATGGATCTGGCGTTTGTCGCCGGCCTTCATGGCGCGCAGCTTGGAAAGAAATGGCGTTAAGCCAATACCGCCCGCGAGCCAAATTTGTTTGTTGCCGGCAGTCTCAGCATCAAATCGTCCATAGGGACCACGAACGAGAACTTCTCCTCCCGCTTCCAGTTCCTCACGAACCTTGCGGGTCCAATCACCGAGAACTTTGATCGTGAACCGAAGTCGGTCTTCGCCCGGCGCACTTGAGATCGTAAACGGATGCGGCTCAGACCATGATTTTCCCTGTATTTCGACAAATGCAAACTGACCAGGTTTAAATTCGAGCATATTGCCCGTTGGCTTTAAGACTATTTCTGTCGCACGTTCGAGCGCATTGACCGCCTCGATCGTAAATTTCAGTCCCGTGCGCTTGTTCATCCCAAAGACACTGTAGAGGAAGCTTAGAACACCTATGATGGCAGCAGCGATCAAGTAGAATCCTGATGCGCTGAACCGCTCAAAGAATATCGGGGGCGCCATCATAAAATGGCCAATAGACAAAAAATAAACCAGCCCCATCAATTTGTGCATTGGACGCCAACGAGAATAGCTAATCCTACGATTCAATGCCAAAGCCAATGAGATAACCAGCAAAATCAACGCTCCCATTCCCAGCGGTACTGATGGCACTAAAGCGTTTGCAACGGGGTCAATGCCGGCTGGAAGCTCTTTGGGCACACCGAAGAAATGAACCAACACAAACAGGGCTGATACAACACCTGCCACTTTGTGAACTTGATACATTCGATCAAGTCCGCCAAACCAATCTTCGAACGCAAGCAGACGTGTCGAGAGCACGATTGAACAGGTCATCAACAAAAATGCGATGCCGCCAAGCATCGTTGTACCGGTCGTTCTTGGCGTGTGTTCAACTGGTGCAAAAGTCCAATGCAGCACTATAAATACGGCGATGAGCGCAATGATGACGTAAATGCCGTTGCGATTGAGCATAGCTGTTTCCTCAGATTTGGTTTTATTCTACGGGAGCCGGATTTATCGCCGCGCGCATGGCAATTATGAGCGAGAATCCGCCGGTAAACTCATCCTTGGTGAGAATGGCATTGTTGTCGAAATCAGCGCGCTGGAAATCCAACGACATAGATCTGCGATAGTCCGTTTTCGATATTTCTTTATCGCCATCGCGATCCCAAAAAGCGAAAACGACGCGAAGTGCGGTGTCATAGGCATCCGCCCTCCCCGCTTGCTCGGCTATCGGTTGCATACCGATGTCCCAGTCCATGAACTCCCTTAGCGTGATTTTATCGTTGTCGTCGTAGTCCATTCCGGCAAAAACACTCATGCCGAAATCGATGAACTCGCCCATGTCGATAAAGTCGCGCCCCGCGGAATCGACTGAATCAAATGCGAGCTCAGCCAAGAGCCTTCCTTCTGTTTTCTCTTCTGCCAATGCTGATGACGTGAACATCAGTGCGGCGCATGCGAGTGCCAAAATTTTCATCGAGCTGTCCTTTTCAAAATGGATTGATTAATCGCTATATCCAACAGTTAACTTGCAATTGCAAGTGTTGTATATGCAATTATTACAAAAGTTGAAAAGTGGTTCTTGGAAGGATACAGAGCTGATGTGGAAGGATTTCATTTTGACCCAAACTTCAGAAGCCAAGATAACTCGAGAAAACAGCTTCGGTTTTCTGGTTCAAACACTTGCTAGACGCCTAGACGTTCAAATGCGCGATGAGCTCAAGGCGCATGATGTGGATCTGAAGATTTTCGCGAATCTGATGTTTCTGTCTGAGAAGGATGGGGTCAATC
>JBCDFK010000091.1:0-7338 GCA_039178065.1 Pseudomonadota bacterium
ACTCCGCAACCAACACCACAATAGGGGCAAGTTGTTTTGACGGCGGCCATTTATCCACCGAGCCCCAACAATATCTCATCCCCCTCCAACTTGATCGGAAATGAAGTGGTTTTTCCTTCATCGGCACCTTGAGCAGCGCCGGTTTCAAGCGAAATCACCCAGTTGTGTAGTGGGCAGGTTACGCAACCATCGTGCACAATGCCTTGGCTTAATGGTCCATTTTTATGTGGGCACTTGTCTTCAAGAGCAAAGACACGATCGTCATTTGTACGGAAGATAGCAATCGTCATATCGCCATTTTTGATACACCTTGCACCACGCGTTGGAATGTCTGACAGGACACCAACCTTAACCCATGTTTTCGTCATCGCGTTCATTCTGCGGCCTCCAATGACAATGTCGCCATAGGGCTGAATTCATGCTTGTCCTTGCCTGATACGCGTTCCGACCAAGGGTCAACCTGAGCAAATTTCTGACTGAACACGAAGCGATCGAAATAAGCTTTTCGCATCTCAGCATTGTTCATTATTTGGTTGCGAATTTCATCCAACCCAATGCGCTTGGCCCATTTGTAGATCCGCTCAAGGTACCAACCTTGCTCTCGATACATCTGCGCAAGAGCGACGACATGCTCCAATACTTCTTCTTCGGTTGAAACATTACCAAGTATCTCGGTGCCTTTGATGTCGAGGCCAGCGGCACCTGCGAAGTGTATTTCGTAACCACTGTCGACACAGATTACGCCGATGTCTTTGCAAGTGGCTTCAGCACAGTTTCTTGGACAGCCAGATACCGCCATTTTCAACTTGGCCGGCGTCCACGAACCCCACATGAATCTCTCAAGTTTAATGCCCAATCCTGTTGAGTCTTGAGTGCCGAACCTGCACCAATCAGTGCCAACGCAAGTTTTTACCGTGCGCAAACCTTTGGCGTAGGCTTGACCCGAAACGAAGCCTGCTTTGCCCAAATCCTCCCATACGGCGGGAAGATCTTCCTTCTTGATGCCGAGCATGTCGATGCGTTGACCGCCAGTGCATTTGACCGCAGGAATATCAAACTTGTCGACGACATCGGCGATTGCACGCAATTCAGTCGAGTTGGTCATACCGCCCCACATGCGTGGGACAACGGAATAAGTGCCATCTTTTTGAATGTTTGCATGCACGCGTTCGTTGATGAAGCGGGATTGATAGTCATCGGCATATTCATCTGGCCAATCGCAAACTAAGTAGTAGTTCAGTGCCGGACGGCACTTTGCGCAACCGCATGATGTTTTCCATTCGAGCTCCTGCATGACGGCCGGAATGGTTTTCAACTCTTTTGCTTTTATCAAGCGGCGCACGTCGGAATGTCCGAGATCTGTGCAACCGCACATGGGCGCAACAGCAGCTGGGTTGTAGGCGTCTCCCAATGTCAGGCTCAGCAATTGCTCAACAAGCCCGGTGCATGTGCCACAGGAAGCAGATGCTTTGGTGTGCGCGCGAACATCGTCGAGACTTGTTAGTCCCTTTGACGAGATAGCGCCGGTGATGGTTCCTTTGCAAATGCCGTTACAGCCGCAGATTTCTGCATCATCTGGCAAGGCTGCAACGGCCGCCGACGGGTCCAGCGGAGCACCTCCTTGATAGGCTTGGCCGAATATCAGCGTTTCTCTTAAATCAGAAACATCGGTTTCCTTCTTGAGCATGTCAAAGAACCAAGGACCGTCTGTGGTATCGCCATAGAGCACGGCACCAATGATCTTGTTATCCTTCAAAACAAGGCGTTTATAAACACCAGCAGTAGCATCTCGGAGAACGATCTCTTCGCGGTCATCGGCCTCAGCAAAATCTCCAGCCGAATAAAGATCAATGCCTGTTACCTTCAATTTGGTTGCGGTTACAGATCCGGTATAGGTGGCGTTCGTATCGCCAGTGATTTGCTGCGCAATCACCTTGCCCATGTCGTAGAGCGGCGCAACAAGGCCATAACACATGCCACGGTGCTCAACACATTCACCAACTGAATAAATGTTGGGGTCAGATGTGCACATTGTATCGGAAACCACAATTCCGCGACCAACTTCAAGGCCCGCATCTTTTGCAAGATCGGTACTGGGGCGAATACCCACTGCCATGACCACCATGCAGGCATCGATTCGTTTGCCGTCTTCTAACTCGACGCCGACGACGGTTCCGTCATGACCTAGAATCTGCTTGGTATTTGCCTCGGTAATGACTTCGATGCCTAAATCATCAAACGCTTTCCGAAGCAGATAACCCGCTGCAGGATCGAGTTGGCGTTCCATCAGTGTTGGCATCAGGTGCAACACAGTGACATCCATTCCCTGCATTTTAAGCCCGGCCGCCGCCTCAAGCCCAAGCAGACCGCCGCCAATAACAACGGCGCGTCCTTTAGTTTGTGAGACTTCAATCATGCGTTCGACATCATCTAGATCTCGATAGGTCAGCACACCATCGAGGTCATGGCCCGGCAGTGGAATGATAAATGGATTTGAGCCGGTTGCGATGACCAATTTATCGTAAGACGCTGTTGTACCGCCTTCAGACGTTACGGTTTTTGCATCCCGATCGATTTTGGCGATACGCGCAGCCTTGTGCAGCGTTACATTGTTAGTCTCATACCAATCATCACTATGGGTGATGATGTCGTCATAGGTCTTCTCACCGGACAAAACGGGCGACAGCATCAACCGGTTGTAGTTTACGCGCGGTTCGGCATTGAACACCGTTACGTCATACGCATCAGCATCAATCTCAAAAAGATATTCAAGCATTCGGCCTGGTGCCATGCCATTGCCGATGATTACGAGATTTTGTTTTTGTGCCATTGTTTCACTCCGCAGCTGCTAAGGTGCTGGCTGACTTCTTCTGACGTGCAATGCGCAATGCGCTCTTCTCAGAAATTGTTTTCAATTGCTCTTCGCTTGGGTTTGCGCCGCCTTCATAGGCTTCCAAGAATTCAAGCAGTTCTTCGCGATAAGCATAGTAATCTGGATGGTTGAGCAGCGCTTTGCGTGAACGTGGACGCTCTAAGTCCACATCCATAATATTGCCGATCTTGGCATTTGGTCCGTTTGACATCATCACCACGCGATCAGCGAGCAGGATCGCCTCATCAACATCGTGGGTTACGCAAATAGCTGTGACTTGCGTTCGCTTCCAAACATCCATCAATACATCCTGAAGTTCCCAACGGGTGAGGCTATCAAGCATGCCAAAGGGCTCATCCAGCAGAAGCAGCTTTGGAGAAAGCGCAAATGCGCGCGCAATTCCGACGCGCTGCTTCATGCCATTGGAAAGATCAGAAGCAGCACGGTGCATTGAACTGATCAAGCCAACACGCTGAAGATAGTATTCAACGACATCGTTGCGTTCAGCTTTGGTCGCGTTGGGATATACGCGGTCAACCCCAAGCGCTACATTCTCATAGGCCGTTAGCCATGGCATCAGTGATGGTGCTTGAAACACCACGGCACGGTCTGGGCCGGCCTCAGTTATGTGGTGGCCATCAAGAATTATCGCGCCTTCGGTGATTGGGTTTAAGCCTGCAACCATTGAAAGGACTGTTGATTTACCACAGCCTGAGTGTCCAATGAGCGTGGTAAACTCGCCCTTCTTCATAGACATTTCGAAACCATCAACGACTGTCAGTGGACCTTTTGGTGTTGGGTACACTTTCTTGAGTTGGGAAAATTGCAGGAAGCGTTCTTCACGCGTACTTGCCGATGCCTCCTCATAGGCTTTCGGCAGCTTTTCATTTATCGTAGAAATCGGCACAACATTGGGAAGTTGTATATCGCGTTCGGTATCTGCGCCGCGCGCTGCACCGACCTCTATCAGGTAGCTTGTGACTTCAGCGCGTAAGCGGATGAAGTCTTCATTGGAATTCATCTCAGCACGAACTCGCGGACGGGCAATATCGACTTTGAAGTCAGGGCCGAGTGTGGCCTTTGGAGCTGGTGTCAGCGGTATTATCCGATCAGCCAATAGTATCGCTTCATCTACGTCATTTGTGATGAGAACGATCGTTTTCTTTTCCTTCTCACAAATGTCCGCAAACTCGTCTTGCAGCTTGGCACGCGTCAAAGCATCCAGGGCTGAAAGTGGTTCGTCGAGAAGCAGGACTTCGGGCTGCATAGCAAGCGCGCGCGCAACCGCTACACGTTGGCGCATGCCACCCGAAAGCTCAGAAGGCATCCGATCACGCGCATGGCTAAGACCAACCATGTCGATATATCTATCAACAATGGCCTTGCGCTCGATCTTCGATTTTTTGGCGAATACATTGTCGACTGCTAAGCTGACATTTCCCGCGACGGTCATCCAAGGCATCAGCGAATAGGATTGGAACACAACGCCGCGTTCCGCTCCAGGACCATCGATTTGTGTACCTTTAAAAATCACACCGCCTTCGTCAGGTTCAAGCAAGCCAGCCAAGGCCGAGATCAGCGTGGTTTTGCCTGAGCCCGAGAATCCGACGATAGCGATAAACTCACCTTCTTTAACCTTCAGATTAATGTCATGAAGGACATCTGTCCGGTCTTCGTCTTCGCCGTAGGATTTTGACATACCCGATATTTCTAGAAAACTCATAGTTTCAAGCTCCTATCGATTTGCCGAGAAAGTGAAGGCGCGTTGCAGAGCAAACATCAGGCGGTCAAGCATGAAGCCAATGATGCCGATAGTCAGAACAGCGACCATAATTTTCGCGAGAGACTGCGACGAACCGTTTTGGAATTCATCCCAAACAAATTTCCCAAGACCTGGGTTTTGCGCCAACATCTCTGCTGCGATCAGCACCATCCAGCCCACACCTAATGAAAGCCGAAGGCCAGTAAAAATGAGCGGAAGCGAAGACGGTAATACAACCTGCGTAATAGTCTTGCGCGTTGGTAGTTGTAGCACACGGCCAACATTCATTAGATCCTTATCAACCGATGCAACACCGAGTGCTGTGTTGATAAGCGTTGGCCACATAGAACAAAGCGTCACAGTAACGGCAGAAACGAGCAGTGATTTAGGCATCCAATCCCATGGATTGGCGTAGGTTGCAGATACGATCATGGTCACAATCGGCAACCACGCAAGCGGCGAGACGGGTTTGAAAACTTGAATAAGCGGATTAATTGCGCCATTGAAATTGCGCGATAACCCCGAGGCGATACCAATAGGCACGGCAATTACGGTCGCAATCAAAAAGCCAAGACCCACGGTAAACAGTGACGTGACAATTTGATCGAAATAGGTTGGTTTGCCAGTATATATGCGGTTCTTCACTTTGTCCGCGTTACCTTCTGCGATCAATTTGGCATTGCGCTCGTCTTGACGCACATAGAAGGCATCGGCCTTTTCGCGCTCGCGAATATGATCATCCCACAGATTGCCAGCTTGCTCCCAAACTTGAACAGGGCCGGGTACAGCACCCAAGGAGGTTTGCACCTTTGGTGCTAAAACGCCCCACGCCAATAGAAAGACCATGATGCCGAGAAGCGGGATCAGCAAGACCCGCTTTAGTTCGCCCAATTGCTCACGCGGGTTGTCGCCAGCCAGCATTCGCAGGATGGGGACAAGCCAAGAAAAGCCTAACGCATCAAGCCATCCGCTGGCTTTCGTGATGGCTGAAAACATCTTTTCGCGGCCCGAAGGACCGATGGGTGCAGTATCTGTGGCATTTGCCATTGTTTTTGGATCCCTTGATCAAAATGAGAAAGTCGCGGGGCGCGCTAATACGCGCCCCGAAGTTCAGTGCTTTTTAACCGCCAGCGACTTCGTCGCCCTTTAAGCCAATTGAGAGTGAGTTGAGATAATCGTTTGGTTTTTTGCCGTCATAGGCAATACCATCCATGATATCTTCTGCCGGTGTAGGTGCTTTGTAGCCATCTGATTCCCATGGGAAATCTGCCTCTTCCACGTAACCTTCATCAACCAGCATGCGCGCAGCTTTTAGGTATGTTTCTGGCAGATAAACAGACTTCGCCGTTGCATCGTACCAAGCATCATCTTTTGGTTCGGAAATCTGACCCCAGCGACGCATTTGTGTTAGATACCAAATCGCATCTGAGTAGAATGGGTATGTCGCGTTGTAGCGGTAGAATACGTTGAAATCTGGCGCTGGGCGTTTATCGCCTTTTTCAAACTCAAATGTACCACTCATAGAGTTTGCGATCACTTCCGCGTCTGCGCCCACATATTCTGAACGGGCAAGGATTTCGACGGCTTCTGCGCGGTTTGCGTTGTCGTCTTCATCAAGCCATTTAGCAGCGCGAATGAGCGCCTTGGTTAGCGCAAGTGTTGTATTGGGATTTTCTTCTGTGAATTCCTTCGTCAAGCCAAAGACTTTCTCAGGATTGTTTTTCCACATATCATAGTCGGTGATAACGGGTACGCCTATGCCCTTGAAAACAGCGGCTTGGTTCCAAGGCTCACCTACCGAATAACCAAGAATCGTACCCGCTTCCATTGTCGCTGGCATTTGTGGTGGAGGGGTTACGGATAGAAGAACGTCTGCATCAATTTGGCCAGACACATCGTCGGCTGAATAGAAGCCGGGGTGAATACCGCCCGCTGCAAGCCAATAGCGAATTTCATAATTGTGTGTCGAAACCGGGAAAACCATGCCCATGTTGAAAGGCTTACCTTCGTCTTTAAACTGCTCGACAATGGGCTTCATCGCTTCAGCAGAAATTGGGTGGATTGGTTTGCCTTCCGCATCAGCAGGAACATTCGGCTTCATTAGACCCCAAATTTCATTCGAAACTGTGATCGCGTTGCCGTTCAAATCCATTGAGAATGGTGTGACGATGTGCGCTTTTGTGCCAAAACCAATGGTTGCTGCGAGTGGTTGGCCTGCCAGCATGTGGGCGCCATCCAATTCACCAGTTATGGTGCGGTCCAATAGAACCTTCCAGTTGGCCTGAGGCTCAAGCGTTACGAACAGGCCTTCATCTTCGAAATATCCTTTTTCGTAGGCGATGGCGAGTGGAGCCATGTCCGTTAGTTTGATAAATCCGAGTGTCAACTCGTCTTTCTCGACATCGAGCATTTCTGCGTTAGCAGATGTCAGTGCTGTTGATGTTGCCAAGGCCAAGGCGCCGAGTGTCAGCACTGCGCGACGGGTGAAACCATTGGTCATAAGTATGTCTCCTCTGTGCGGCGGGGCCGCAATAAAAAAACCGCCAAAGCAGAGACGCTGCGGGAGGATGCAGTTGATCTCTGGTTTGGCGGCGTTGCCTAATTGATTGTCCATCGTTGGACCGGAAGTCAGCCTATCAAAGCTATTTCCTTCTATGCATCGAGCGTGCCAGTTCCATACTTTCAATTAATGTCGTTATATTTC
>JBCDFK010000092.1:0-7332 GCA_039178065.1 Pseudomonadota bacterium
GCTTACCTTCCTGTCTGATGCAAAAATTGACACCACAAATATTCGTCGCGTCCCTGATCGCAGGCCTGGATTATACATGATCCATCTGAATGGCGCCGAGCGCAGCTTCAGCTACTGGCGTGATACGTCGGCGGCAAGACTGCTGGCAGCTGATATCAACCATCTAAGCCTGGCGATCGAAAATGCCGATGCGCTTTATTTTTCAGGCATAACGCTCGCGATACTTTCCAAGCAGGATCGAAATGCCATGCTTGCTTGTTTGAAAAACGCAGCTGAGGCGGGAAAGCTAGTTGCTTTTGATCCTAATATTCGGCCGGCTCTTTGGTCTGATGATGCCGAGATGCGCGAAGCAATAACGCAAGCAGCCGCGAGCGCGAACTTAGTTCTGCCAAGTTTTGACGATGAGGCCAACAATTTTGGCGACGCGAATCCAGAAGCCACCGCCCAACGATACCAAGCCGCAGGATGCGATATTGTCATTGTAAAAAATGGTGCAGAAGACGTGTTAGTTGCAGAGGGCAAAAATCGCACAACACTAGATACACCGCCAGTTATGGAGCCAGTCGATACAACGGGCGCGGGCGATAGTTTCAACGGGGCATTCTTGGCAGATTATGTTGAAACGTTGGATTTGGTCGAGGCTACTCGAGCGGCACAAGCCTGCTCAGCCAAAGTTATTTGCCATTATGGTGCTTTGATGCCTATGCTCGGTTGAGGGTCCACAAGGGATGCAGTTTTTCCACTCTCAAGTGGAGGAATTGATCTTCTCAAGATTTTCTATTGCCCAAACTTAGCATCATAAACTTTGCGGCTTTCACGAATTGCCGTGTGTTGGCTCGTTGCCCAGTCGACAAACATTTGCGCAGCGGCAATCGCTGAATTTCCAATTTCAGACAAACGATAATTCACGCGAACGGGCCTATCGCTTTCAACAGTGCGAATAATGTAACCGTCCCGCTCAAGGTGACGAAGCTTGCGGGTCAACATGCGTTGCGTAATATCGCCGATCGCTGCGGTGTTGATTAGTCATGACCACCCTGATCACACCTATGGCTTGCCCGCTTATGCTGGCCTGCCAATCTTCACTACGCAGGGCTTCATCGATAATGGCAAAGCAGCGCCGTGGGGATTTCCATCCAATTGGTCCGATGTAATACCAACAGAACCAGGCGCGTTGCAGCTAGCCGGTGTGGAGGTGCTTATTCGTAAGTTCAATGACGCTGAAGCGCAGGAACAGATCGTTATCACAATTCCAGAAATCGATGTCACGATTGTCCAAGATCTAGTCTATAACGACACATTCATTTATCCCGGCTACAATCGTTCTGGTTGGTTGGACGTGCTTGAAACGCTACGCAACGATGTTGACACAACGACACTTCTTGTTGGTCATGGACATCCGGCGCATGTAGCTGAGTTGGGTGCACAAATTGATTTCATCAATGACTATGACGCTTTGGTTGCAGTGTCCGACGGTCCTGTCGATTTGGCTGACCGCCTTCGCCAAAAGTGGCCCTTACGACCCACGGGCGACTTTCTAACCGAGCAATTCCTTGCGATAAATTTCCAATAGGCTCTGCCTAGTCAAAAACCTACGCCTTGCGCGTCAAGTCGACTGTCGCCGGTCTAATAAACACCATTGAATGACTATGTGTTTTGTATTGGCGACAGTAATCAAATGTTTGAAGAGCGAATGGCAGTAATCACACCTTTAAGTTCAGCCAATCCACGCATGCGGCCAATCAACGGATATCCAGGATGAGACTTTCTCGCCAAATCATCCAGCAGGGCATGTCCATGATCCGGGCGGAATGGAATTGTACTGTCGCCCTCATTTGCCGCACTGCGCCGTAATTCTTCTTCCATCAACACGCGTATGAGAGCAACCATGTCGGTGTCGCCCTCAAGATGAAACCATTCAGTAAATGAGCCGTCTTCATACTTTTTGACATTGCGCAAATGTGCAAAATGTATTTTGTCGGCAAATTTTGCGGCAATTTCTGGAACGTTGTTCTTTGGATTGGCGCCCAAAGATCCAGCACAAAGTGTCAGTCCATTGGACGGACTATCCACCGTGTTCAATATCCATTCGATGTCATCGCTGTCGGATACGATACGCGGTAACCCTAATATGTCTCGTGGTGGATCGTCTGGGTGCACGCATAGGCGCATGCCTAATTCTTCGGCTGTTGGAATAACAGCTTCAAGAAACCGTCTGTAATTTTCACGAAGGACTGTTTGATCAATTCCTTCGTAAAGCACCAGGGCATCTTTCAATGTATCGCAATCATAGCGGTCATAGGCGCCGGGCAGGCCAGACATGATACTTGCCAGTAGCTCATTTTGGTCGTGTTCAGATGACGTCTCAAACCACTCTTTTGCCGCTTCAATTGTTTTGGGCGAATAGTCTGCCTTCGCTGCTTCCCGACCGAGCATAAACAGTTCAAACGCAGCCATTCGTGTTGCTGAAAAGTGCAAGGCATGGCCACCGCGTTCCAACGGTTTCGCCAGATCTGTGCGTGTCCAATCCAGCAAGGGCATAAAATTGTAGCAAATTACTTTGATACCTTCCGCAGCCAAGTTCTTCATCGACTGACGGTAATTTGCAAATAATGGTTCGAGATCCCCATCACCTCGCTTGATGCGCTCGTGAACCGGCAAGCTCTCTACAACATTCCATTGCAAACCCAATGCCGGGTTATTCTCAATGAGAGCCTTGCGCGCCCTTATCGCCTCAGTCGGCCAGACTTCGCCATAGGGAATTTCATGGAGCGCTGTAACAACGCCAGCGGCTCCAGCCTGCGCAATTTCCTCAACACCAATATTGTCCAGTGGACCGTACCAACGCCAGCTCTCTAACATCTAATCGCTTTCGTTATAGGAAATCATCTCGGCGCGGTGTGAACGTATCTATCAGCTTTCCTGCTTCGTGGCATTCGCAACCATGAACAGCATTAGACGGTATTACGAAGCTGTCGCCCGCAGAAACATCAATTTGCTCCCCATCGATGGTAAATGTGAAGCGTCCAGACTCAACATAGGTGGATTGAATGTGAGGGTGATGGTGTAGCGCGCCAGTACCACCCGCTTGAAAAGCAAAACAAACAACCATCAATTCATCGCTATCTGATAAAACTTGGCGGGTTGCACCATTGCCAACATCAACCACTGGTAGTTTTTTTACATATGACAATCGTTAAGTCCTTGTTTTAAATTGCACAATAGCAGATCAACCCATGCAATTCAGCATCAACTTTGTTTGTGTCAAATCTATCCATTTTATGGATTCATGCCAAGTACGATATTGCGGGCATTGAATTACTGCACTATCATTTTTTTTTGGGCTCCGACGGAAAGCAGTACTATGCAACACGCACTAAGAGTAGTTGAGCGCGAGGAACACGAGCTAGTTCCCAATCCAGTCGATGCCGGGGGATGGCATCAAAAAGTAGAAGACGCGTTGGACGCCTTTGTGCGGCTCAGTCGTGATTACGGGTTTAAGTCGTTCGCAGTGGTAGACATCAGCAAACGCTATAATGAGCGGCTTTTGCCAACCATCGAAATCAATAATCTGGTCCCAGCTTTTTTAAGTTGTCTGGAGGACGAAGGTCCCCTCGGCGACTGTTCGTTGTTTCGCGTTTTGGAACAAACCTGCAGACCCTTTAGCTGGCGGTCGGGCTTCGATGCGTTTACGGGCTTGCCTAATTCAAAAGAGACAGAGACCAACGATAAAGAATTTGATGAATTGCTTTCGGCATTTGGCATCGAGAGCGGGTTTTGTGTGCCTGTGCATGATCCACGCGGCAAACGAAGCGCGGTGATATATTTTGGCAACGATGTAGGCAGTTCCAAACAGCGCGAAAACCTAATAATCGATACGATCAGCATATTTGATGGAGCTAAGCGCCACGCGTTTGAACAAAGAACGACGAGCAGGGCACAGTTGAGCGATAAGCAAATTGATTGCCTAACGCTGGCGGCGAAAGGTGCCTCCAATCGAGAAATCGCTAATCAACTAAAGTTCAGCGAGCACCTGGTTGCAGCATTTCTCTCATCCATAAATGAGAAGTTTGGCACCAGCACTACCGCGCAATCTATCGCAAAGGCATTGGACCTAGAGATTATTTCGCTCTAGCTTTCGGATAACCTGTTCCTTCATCGTTTGAAACGAGCTCTAGGATCTTATTGCAAATCAGCTTTTGAATGCCATGCCGGCTATCAATTGGGCAAAGTCGTTCCATAAGAAAGGCGCATTTCTCTTGGCGTTCTTGAGCATTTGCGGGCTCGCATTCTAGCACTTGCGCAAAACACAGCTCAATCTGCATATCGATATCACGAATGCGGTCGCCGTCATTGACACGAATTGCTTCGTGCAGTTCTTTTTCAAGCTCAATAAACCGTAGCGTCAGCTGCATTAGAGACATAGTTTTTTCAACTCAAGGACCAGTGTCTTGGACTAACGAACAACCAGCCCAAGTGAAATTGTTTTAACACGCTTGTATATCGCACTAGCACAATTTTTGAGACTGCATAACTCAATTTTCACAACTAGCATTCATCAGGTAGATTCTGCAAATCTGTTACAGTTACAAGCAGTGAGCGCTTAGTGTTCTGTTATGCAACCAACAATTGCATTTGAGTGTATGACCTAACTGCGAAAACCTGTGCAATCGGTTACCGAGTTTTCAACAGGTTACGTTTCACGCGAGAGTTCTTTGAATGCTTAAAAAGTTTGAACCGCATTAAACGTGGCCGTGAAGCACCTGCTTTCGGCGTAAATGCTGTTCTCTTGCCCAAATGATTAATCCTGAGCAAATGACAACACATGCACCTACAATGGTCCATCCATCAGGTTGATCATCGAATACAAAATAGCTCCAAATTGTTAGATACAATATGAAGCTATATCCAAATGGTGTGAGTGAACTTGCGGGTGCAAAATTATTGGCGCGAATAAGAAGGCCATGTCCAATCCATGCAAATGTGCCAAGACCCATTAACACGATCCAATCGAATCCAGTTTGCGGATTTTGCCATTCTGCTAATCCGAATGGAAGAAGTGCAATAGTGCCCACGAAGCCAGTGTAAAACTGCAATGTATCCGACGCGACAACATCGGCCAGTTTTCTGGTCAAGATCAGATAAAGCGCAAAAAACAGCGCGTTGCCTAAGGATAGAAAAACGGCCCAATGCAGCGATTCACCAAATGGCCTTATGACGATAAGAATGCCAACAAACCCAATGCCAATCGCAAGCCAGCGCCATGGTCCGACGCGTTCGCCCAATAGCGGCCAAGCTAGAACGCAAACTATGGTGGGTGCTGAAAACAGGATGGTGGATGTGATGGTAAGTGGCAGATAACGGATGGCGATAAAGTTCATCACTGTTGCAAGCATTAGAAAAATGCTTCTGGCAATAACCAACCCCAATCGTTCGCATACGAAAACATCTCGGCCAAATCCGTTTTTTGCCATAATACCGAACGTAATTATGAAATGTCCTAGGTAGCGCATGAAGGAAAGTTGCAACGCGCCCAAACCTAATATGCCGAGCCATTTGGAACTCGTATCAACGATGGAAAATAGAAAGTAAGCAACGAGCACAAGAGCGATGCCCGCAAATGGTCGGTCTTCATTTGGTTTTGTGGCTAGCCCTACCAATTATACATCCGATTTCATCCAATTGTCTTGCAACGAAATTCCATCGTCACGTCTGTTGGGTCAAGGCCGGCAACACCATCAACCGACCGCGTCGCTGAAGCAATTTTGGCTAAGAGATCGATTTACGATCAAACTCGTTGAGTAGTATTCGCCTATTCGTTTGGGCAGACATCATCACAGCCTTAGTCGCACGCAGAGAATTAAGGCCTTCGCGGCCGCTCACCATAGGTTGGTCCGTAACGCCGTGAACCAAATCAATAAAATGCTCCAACTGGCGCTCAAGCGGAGCGACTTGTTCGGACTTCAATTGTTGCGATGCGAGCGGTTTCGACCAGTCCCCGAGATCCGTGCCGTCATTTTTCCATACCCGCAAGACAGGAAATTCAAATGCGCCTTTCGAGCAACCAATTCGCCATGATGAAATACCGGTTGATGCAATGTTCGGATTTTCGCCTGACGCGCCCTCAAAGCTCCAAGGCGTCAATGCTGCATCGCTTAGAATTGCAGTCGCAATCATGCCACCTTCAAACCGCAGCAACATGGCTGCAGTATCTTCGACCGGCGTTTGACGTTGATTATTCGAGGCGAGTGCGTTGACATCTATAAGCTCACCAAACAGGCAGCGCATCAAATCAATTTCATGGATAAAATTGATCATCAAGGGACCGCCATCAGCGCCAAGGCGCCATGCACCGGCTTTGAAATAAGAATCTGGTTTTTTCACAGCCCAAATAGTTGATGCACACACTGGATGTCCAATTTCACCCGATGCCAATAGTTCTTTTGTGTCAGCAACAAACGGGTGATAGCGGCGGTGGTGTCCAACCAGCATTGCAATACTGGCCGCTTCAAATGCAGCGACTAGTTTCTCACCTTCAGCAAGATCATCTGTGATGGGTTTTTCGATCAAACAAGGGAGCCTGCGCTCTAAGCACGCCATGGCCGTGGCAAAGTGATTGTGATTAGGCGTCGCAATAATTGCTGCGTCACATGCGTTATCTGGCAGCATCGCCAAATCGCTCAACCTTTCGCAGGAAAGGCTTCGCGCGAGCGCATCAATTTCAGATCTTGGATCGACAATCGCAACGAGTTGGCATCGAGGGTTTTGAGCGACTAATCGCGCATGGCGTTCGCCCACCAGACCTGCGCCAATCACCACGAGACGGCATATGGGTTGGCTCACATTGTAGCTCCGATTTGCCACGGCACGAACTCAAAATCGCCCAAGCCTTGCAATTCAGATTTGCTCTGTTCGCCAGATGCAATGCGCAGTAATAGCTCGTAAATCTCGCGGCCTTTATCCTCAAGCGAAACGCCATCGCTCAACATTGTACCGGCGTTCACATCCATATCTTCGGTCATGCGATTATACATTTCGGAGTTGGTGGCAACCTTTATACATGGTGCTGGCTTGGAACCGAACGCCGAACCTCTTCCGGTGGTAAATGCAACGAGGTTGCAACCGCTCGCGATTTGACCGGTTACTGAAGCCGGATCATAGCCAGGAGAATCCATAAATACAAAACCAGATTCTCTGACAGTCTCGCCATATTTGTAAACGCCTCTGAGGGGCGTTGTGCCACCTTTCGCAGCTGCGCCCAGCGACTTTTCCAAGATGGTTGTGAGGCCACCCTTTTTGTTGCCAGGGCTCGGATTATTATCCATCGACCCC
>JBCDFK010000093.1:0-7326 GCA_039178065.1 Pseudomonadota bacterium
CATATGGCGCTTTTGGCGCTCACTGTGCAGGCATCTCGTCGGCGCTAGTTGTTTTGGCCCTGTATCAAGCGGCAAAGTGAATCGAGCTGGTCCAGCGATTTATAAGTAATCTTCAGCTGCCCACCTGATGTACCATGAGTGATTTCCACCTTGTATCCGGTAGCGTCTGACAGTGTTTTCTCAAGTGCGAGAGTGTCGGCATCTTTGCTATTAGTCTGGGAACTACCGCGAGACTTCTTTGCGCTAAAGCCCTCGCCTTCTTGAGCCAAAACTTCAGCTTGGCGCACTGACAATCCTTCTGAAACAATGCGTTTTGCTAATGCTACAGGATCTGCGGCGGTAACAACTGTGCGGGCGTGCCCCGCAGACAAAGCGCCTTCACTAACCAGTGTTTGAACGCTGGCGGGCAATTTAAGCAAACGCAAAATATTGGCCACGTGACTACGGCTTTTTCCAATTACATCACCCAAATCCGCTTGTGTGTAATCATGTTCATCCATCAATTGTTGGTAACCAAGCCCCTCTTCAATTGCATTCAGGTCGGCTCGTTGGACATTCTCAATAATCGCAAGTTCAAGCGCGGATTTATCATCCACATTGCGAATGATGACTGGAACCTCGGTCAATCCAGCCTTTTGAGAGGCGCGCCAGCGACGTTCACCGGCAATAATCTCAAATTTGCTGCCCTTATCACCATCCAATGCGCGCACAACAATAGGCTGAATAATACCGTGCTCTTTTATGGAGTGTGCCAATTCAGCAATTTCGCTTTCAGCAAAGAATCGACGAGGATTGTTTGCGCTTTGGCTGATCAATTCGATTGGCAATATACGATCGCTTTGTTGCGGCTTGCTAGATTCGGCCGAAACTGGATGGTCCATTTCTCCAATGAGTGCTGCCAAACCACGCCCCAAGCGCTTCCTTGATGAATCATCCGCCATTAAAATTTCCAGTTCAATTCCATATTATGCATTAATTATTTCGGTAGTGAATCAATTATGCCGCTTTCATACGCCTTTCGCGCTGTATCACTTCTGATGCCAAATTGAGATAAGCTTGGCTCCCAGCACAAGCTAAATCATACAATATTGCCGGTTTTCCATGACTTGGTGCTTCTGAAAGCCGGACATTTCGCGGAATCACGGTTTTATAGACCATTTCACCCATATGCTCGCGAACATCATCTTCCACCTGTTTGGCAAGATTATTTCGACCGTCAAACATGGTGAGCACTATTCCCTGGATCGTTAAATCTGGATTTGTAGCGCTTCGAACCTGCTCAACGGTCTTTAATAGTTGGCTGAGCCCTTCCAGTGCGAAAAATTCACATTGCAGAGGAACCAAAAGCGAATCCGACGCTGCCATGGCATTTAATGTCAAAAGATTGAGCGACGGTGGGCAATCAATAATAACATATGAAAAACCATGATCATTGTTTTCGAGCGCCATTTTCAGGCGATAAACGCGATCTTTTGACGATGAAATTTCCATTTCAACGCCCAACAGATCCAATGTAGACGCAACAACTGAAAGGTTTGGAACTGCCGTGGGGATTGCTGCCTCACTAAGTGTCGCCTCCCCCAATATAACATCATAGGAGGAAATAATGCGATCATCTCGGTCAATACCCAGCCCCGTACTTGCATTACCCTGAGGATCAACATCGAGAACCAACACTCTCTCGCCTATTGCCGCCAACGCCGTTGCAAGATTGATTGCCGTCGTAGTTTTACCGACGCCGCCCTTTTGATTTGCAATAGTGATGACCCGCGATGAAGTTGTCATCAAGTCCTCCGTTAAATCAGATCAGTTTGAGATTCGTCTCAAATTTCTGATTTCCAAAATTACAGAATCTGCATCAATCTCACTCTGATGTGTTATCAGATCAAATTGCCAATTGGCACGGCTTTCTTCAAGCTCAAGATTAAATCCACGACCTTTGTGAAAGAGCCCTACGGCGCCATCCGTTAGATGCAGTTCGGCGAGCTCAAACAGTTTCGATAAAGAAGCGAGTGCACGCGCGGTTACATATTCCGGTGTTGCGATTGTTGGCAACGCATCCTCAATTCTCTTCGCATGAACATGCGCCCGACGCGCACAATTGGCGCGTACAGCTTGTAAAAAGGCGGTCTTTTTTCGATTACTTTCAACCAAGTCCACGCGGCTTCCTTCCAGCTGGTCAAGAAGTATTGCCAATACAATGCCCGGAAACCCTCCGCCTGAACCAAGATCAACCACGGTTTTCATCTCCGGTTTCAGGAGCATCAACTGTGCACTATCAGCAATATGACGTTCCCAAACCTGATTTGTCGTCGATGCGGCGACCAAATTTATTTTTCGGGACCACTGATCAAAAATACGTTCAAAGGATGAAAGCTTTTGCATTGTTTCACGTGAAACATCGAGCGCTCCGCCTAATAGCTGCGATGAATGTTCTGTCATTGCGGTCATCTCAGGTTGTTAGGCTGCTGCATTATTCTGGCGACGAATCTGAGCAATGATTAGCGCGATGCCCGCTGGCGTCATTCCTTCGATGCGCTGCGCTTCTGCGATGCTCTTAGGCTTGCGATTAGCCAGCTTATTGCGAAGCTCGTTTGAAAGTCCCGCAATAATATCAAAATCCAGGCCAGCGGGAATAATCAAGTTCTCATCTCTGCGTACAGCTTCGATATCTGCCTTCTGGCGCTCTAAATACACCGCATAGTGAGCCTCAATACTCAGGCGTTCCAAAGTATCTGCATCGAACTTAGCTAAATCCGGCCAAATCCGCTGAACATCAGAGAGATCAATCGCTGCATAGGACATAAGTTCGTAAGCACTACGCCGAGATCCGTCGTGATTCAACTCAACACCGCTAGCAGCGGCTTGCTGGGGTGTAACCGCATTTTGTTTAGCAAAGTCACGCGCCTCGTCGAGTTTGCTTAGTACCTCTTTAAAGTGTGATTCACGTGCGACACCTGCAAGCCCCGCTTCAATAGCGGTCGGCGTGAGCCTCATATCGGCATTATCAATACGAAGAGACAAACGATATTCAGCGCGAGACGTAAACATGCGATAGGGCTCGCTAACACCTCTAGATGTCAAATCATCAATCATCACGCCAATATAAGAATTGGTTCGACTAAAGTGAACGGGATCTTGGCCACCGACGAACCGTGCAGCATTCAAACCAGCAACTAAGCCTTGAGCACCAGCCTCTTCATAGCCGGTCGTGCCATTAATCTGTCCCGCTAGGTAAAAACCTGGCGAACCAATCAAACATAATGACGCATCAAGGGCTTTAGGATCAACATGATCATATTCAATCGCATATCCCGGCTGTAGTATTTTGGCGTTCTCCAAACCAGGTATGGTCTTTAACATCGACCACTGAACATCTACTGGCAGTGATGTTGAGATACCATTGGGATAAACCGTATCGTCATCAAGGCCTTCCGGTTCCAGGAATATTTGATGTCCATCGCGGTCGCCGAACTTAACCACTTTATCTTCGACCGACGGGCAGTATCGCGGGCCAGTCCCTGAGATGCTCCCCGAATACATTGCAGAACGTGCGAGATTCTCTCGAATTATATCATGTGTCGCTTGGGTTGTCCGGGTTATGCCGCAATCAATTTGAGGCACGTTTATACGATCTGTCATCGATGAGAATGGTACAAGTACGTCATCGGCTTTCTGTATGTCTAACGCATCCCAGGCAATTGTTCGACCATCCAAGCGCGGTGGTGTACCTGTTTTAAGGCGACCCAGCGGGACATTAAGACGCTCCAAACGCTCAGCGAGAAGGGTGCTTGGCTCTTCGCCCATTCGGCCTGCCGGAGTACGCTCGTCACCAATATGAATGAGGCCTCGAAGGAATGTGCCTGTCGTCAAAACCACGGCACCGCAACGCAAAGCCACGCCATTAGCAAGAACAACGGCGTTCACAGAGCCAATTTCATCCTGTTCGACATCGATAGCTTCGCCCTCGATAACTTCAAGGTTTGAGATTTCTGCGATCTCCGCTTGCATGGCATTGCGGTAGAGTTTTCTATCCGCTTGCGTACGCGGGCCACGAACCGCTGGACCCTTACGTCGATTGAGCATTCGAAACTGAATACCAGCTTTGTCAGAAACGCGGGCCATGAGCCCATCCAACGCATCAATCTCGCGAACAAGATGTCCCTTACCCAAACCGCCTATCGCTGGATTACAGGACATTACGCCTATTTTGTCCGCTGAATAGGTCACCAATGCCGTTTGAGCGCCTACAGCTGCACTTGCACGCGCAGCCTCACAGCCGGCATGTCCACCACCAATCACAACAACATCAAACCGCTTTGTCATAGCACATCCATTTAGAGAAGGCTTCAATGACTCCGAAGCCTACAAACGTCAAGCACTGATATGTTTCACGTGAAACAAAGCTCAACACACTCTTGCAAGTGTTTCACGTGAATCACGGCCCTAGCCATACAAATTGTTTCACGTGAATCATTTACCGATACAAAAGGAAGAGAAAATACGGCCTAATACATCCTCGGTATTAGTTTGTCCCGTAATGCGTCCGAGGCTAAAGGCGGCGCGCCTCAGTGCCTCAACGCGGATTTCAAGCGCACTTCGATCATTAATTGCCAGCTCGATATCTCGGGCACAGTTTTTTAGGTGATCGAGGTAACGCGACTTTATCGCATTGTTGGCAATACCAGTATCAAATGAGGACCCAATCTTTGTTGTCAGAACGTCAACAAAGTTAAAGAAGCTCGATTTGTCGCTGACACAGACGCCCACCGTATCATCTTCGAGATCAGGTACAGAATCGAGTAGATCTACCTTAGTGTGTACGCGAATTAAATTGCGGGCGTCCACACCATTCAGGTGTCCCCATTGACCCGTATCGCTGAGGTGCAAAACAAGATCGGAGGATTTTGCTGCCCATAAGGACCGTTTTATGCCTTCGGCTTCAACCTCTCCAACGTCTTCTCGAAGACCGGCCGTATCGGAAATCAGCACCAAATATCCGCCGAGATCCAGCCGAACCTCTACCACATCGCGCGTTGTGCCTGCTTCATCGGATACAATCGCACGGTCGGAACCTGCCAATGCATTCAGCAGACTAGACTTACCGACATTGGGGTTACCAATAAGGCTAATACGAAACCCATCACGAATACGCTCCGCACTTCCAAATGACACCAAATGCGCATCTATGGCCTGCTTAAGTTGATTCATGTCATCCCAAACTTGGTCGGCAACCGAGCCGGGTACGTCGTCTTCATCGGCAAAATCGATATCGGCCTCAATCGAGGCGCGAGCATTCAAAAGCTGTTCTTGCCAGTCATCATAGAGATCTTTCAAACCACCGCCCGCAAGGTACTGTGCAATCTTCCGCTGCGACTCGGTTTCAGCATCAATCAAATCCGCAAGGCCTTCGGCCTCTGTCAGATCCATTTTACCATTTGTAAATGCACGCTGGGTGAACTCGCCCGCCTCTGCCAAGCGAATCCCATCTATATCAGTCGCTAAATCAAGCAACCTTGCGACAACGGCTTTGCCGCCATGGAGATGAAACTCCGCAACATCCTCGCCAGTGAAGCTGTTCGGCGCACGAAACCACAACACAATGGCTTCATCAATTACGTCTCCATCAGTCGATTTAAGCAGTTTTAGCGACGCTTCGCGCGGAATCGGCAAGGCTCCGGCCAAAAGAACAACGACATCGCTCGCTAGCGGGCCTGATATGCGAATAACAGCTACACCGGAAGGCAGCCCACCGCTGGAAAGTGCAATGATTGTATCCGCCATTTAGCTTTATCCGAAGTTATAGGTTTCGGTTACGAATCAAATTATACGGATGCTGCGGTCTTAGGGCATATAGATTGTTTCATTACCGAATCAAATCATGCATTCATTGAATCAAAGAACTCTGCATTGTTTTTGGTTTGTTTCAGTTTATCGATCAAGAACTCAATTGCATCCGTGGTACCCATCGGCGCCAGAATACGGCGCAGAACGAATATTTTCTGCAGATCTTGCCGCTCAATAAGGAGATCTTCCTTACGCGTACCAGATTTCAGAATATCCATAGCTGGGAATATGCGTTTATCAGCGACCTTACGATCAAGAACAATCTCAGAGTTACCTGTGCCTTTGAACTCTTCAAAGATCACTTCATCCATGCGGCTACCAGTGTCGATCAACGCCGTTGCGATAATGGTCAAAGAACCGCCTTCTTCGATATTTCTAGCAGCACCAAAGAAACGTTTCGGGCGTTGCAGCGCGTTAGCATCAACACCACCGGTAAGAACTTTACCGGACGACGGGACCACGGTGTTATAAGCTCGACCAAGTCTGGTAATAGAGTCAAGCAAAATAACAACGTCTCTACCGTGCTCAACAAGTCTTTTAGCTTTTTCTATAACCATTTCAGCAACTTGCACGTGGCGAGTGGCCGGCTCATCAAAGGTAGAAGAAACGACTTCGCCATTGACCGATCTTTGCATATCAGTCACTTCTTCAGGCCGTTCATCAATCAACAGAACAATCAAATAGCACTCCGGATGGTTTGCCGTGATTGCATGAGCAATGTTCTGCAACAAAACCGTTTTACCGGTCCGTGGCGGTGCAACGATAAGACCACGTTGGCCTTTTCCGATCGGTGCAACCAAATCGATAACACGAGAAGACAGATCTTTAGACTCGTGATTCTCAATTTCCATACTGAACCGCTCTTCAGGATAAAGCGGAGTAAGATTATCAAAATGGCTTTTATGGCGAATCTTCTCTGGATCTTCAAAGTTGATCGTATTGACCTTCAAAAGCGCAAAATAGCGCTCGCCATCCTTCGGCCCACGAATGAGGCCCTGGACAGTATCGCCAGTCTTCAGAGAAAATTTTCGGATTTGAGAAGGACCGATATAAATATCATCCGGACCGGGAAGATAGTTTGCGCTCGCTGAACGCAGGAAACCAAAACCATCCTGCAGCAACTCAACAACACCTTCTCCAATGATCTCAACATCATCGTGAGAAAGCTGTTTCAAAATCGCGAACATGAGCTCCTGTTTGCGAAGCGCGCTTGCGTTCTCTACTTCAAGAGACTCGGCAAACTCGACAAGTTCAGGGGCTGATTTTTTCTGAAGTTCACTCAGGGACATCTGGTCCATGGGACACCATTACTTTGCTATTGATAAAAGGACGCGCGAAGGAAGGGATATATAAATGCGCTGTCGTTAAACCCCGACATAAACGCAAAATGTGTCAATTTCAAGCATTCAATAGTAAGAGACAAATAGTTAGAGTTACTAAAGTGGCTTAACGACAACAAACACAATGATTAAAATCATC
>JBCDFK010000094.1:0-7307 GCA_039178065.1 Pseudomonadota bacterium
TACATTATTATAATTTTAAAATTGAAAACATCTGAATTTATACATGACTGGTCACGTCTTAGTCTGTCCCATGCACCTAATGATGACGGCTTGCGACATTTCTATGCGGAAACTATGCAAGCAGTAAGTGGCAAGTATGAAGGAAATGTGGATTCAACAAGGGTGATTAGAAAGCTTTATTGAAAAGTACTTACCAGCCCTAGATCCAATATTTTCCCTATTTTTGCTCAGTATCTCACGACATATTAAGTCCAAAATGTTGTAAGAGCTATTTCATAGCATACAATAATATATATTTTTGCAAAATCGCATAAATTATTGATTTTTACTTGATTATCAGAATTTATATTGTAGCTGAAGTATCAGATAATTGTACCGACATTCGTCCTCTGTCGACCGTTGAATGGTATAACCGCAAAGAAATACTTCTGCGGTATGTCGGTGTTAAGTGTGGTCCATTGAACGAACGGACTGCTATCTCAAGTAGAAAGATCAATTTTGATTACGTGCAGCCATTATAGGTAAGCTCATCGCTATGAATTGTGCACAAATGTAAAGTGATATTTGACCGGTGGCGTCTACTCTTGACCAATCACGTCAAAATCCAGCGTAGTAGCGTGCAAGTTTTCAAACTTCAGTTAAAAGTTGTTCCAGCGTCGATACGGACCAGAATCGGCGCGACTTGGGTGCTCCCCTGCACTCATTGGAGGTAACGACATTTGCTGCCCAAAGGTTGTTACCTCCTCCTCCCGCTGCTGGAAATCACGAAATCGCTACCATTAAGGCCTCGAATTTCCAGAGCGTCCGGCCTACATATGCTTCAATGTGATTCTGCCGGAGTGAGTAATGTCAGCAATTCCCAATCTACTCGAGCAATTTGATATATCAGAAGAGCGCGTAAAGGCACTCGTCGCCGACGCTCTAGCAAAAGCTGACGATGGTGAGCTGTTTATGGAATATGCCGAAGGCGAGGTTCTCGGCTTTGATAACGGTCGGCTTAAGACTGGATCGTTTAACACATCATCCGGGTTTGGCTTGCGCTCGGTAGCGGGCGAAGCGGTGGGATACGCTGAGAGCGACAATTTCTCTGAAGCAGCATTGCTCCGCGCCAAGGATGCAGTGAGTGCGGTAACAGCTAACCATTCCGGCACTTATTCTGATGCACCACAGCGCACGAATAAGAAACTCTATGTGGATGGTAACCCAATAGGTAAGCCCTCTTTTGAAACCAAAGTAAAACTCCTACAAGAAATCGACACTTATTTGCGCAACAAAGACGAACGTGTGCGCCAAGTCTCTGCTTCGCTCGCCGCCTCATGGCAGGTCGTGGAAATTTTGCGCGCTGACGGACATTTCGCCAAAGACATACGCCCAATGGTTCGTGTTAATGTATCTGTAATTGTTGGCGAAGGCGACCGCCAGGAAACCGGCAACCATGGCATGGGTGGACGTCAGCTATTTGGCGATTTTGTTGCCACGGACACTTGGCAACAAGCCGCCGATAGTGCGTTGCGCCAAGCATTGGTCAATCTTGAAGCAAAGCCTGCGCCAGCAGGTACCATGGATGTGGTGCTGGCCAATGGATGGCCCGGCGTCATGCTACACGAAGCAGTCGGGCATGGACTGGAAGGCGATTTCAACCGCAAGGGTACGTCGGCTTTTGCTGGCTTAATGGGCGAACAAGTGGCCGCCAAGGGTGTAACCGTTGTTGATGATGGTACAATTGACGATCGCCGCGGCTCGTTGTCGATTGATGATGAGGGCACGCCCTCGGGTTATAATGTATTGATCGAAGACGGCAAGCTGGTGGGTTACATGCAAGACCGGCAAAATGCGCGCTTGATGGGCATGAAGCCCACGGGCAATGGCCGCCGCCAATCCTATGCGCATGTGCCGATGCCGCGGATGACTAACACCTATATGCTCGGAGGCGACAAAACGCCTGAAGAAATCATCTCCTCGGTCAAGCACGGACTTTATGCGGTATCATTTGGGGGCGGACAGGTGGATATCACTTCTGGCAAATTCGTCTTCGGCTGCACTGAAGCCTATATGATCGAGGATGGCAAAATCAGCTATCCGGTAAAAAGCGCCATGATGATCGGCAACGGGCCTGATGCCATGCACCGCGTTTCCATGATCGGTAATGATTTAGCGCTTGATAATGGCGTCGGCACATGCGGCAAAGCTGGCCAAGGTGTTCCAGTTGGTATCGGGCAACCACATCTGCGTATGGACCAGATGACTATTGGCGGCACTGAGGCTTAGAGCCTGATAATATTGGCCTCATTTAGCTTGGGGCCATATAGCACCTACGATGCTCACCAGGTTTTCTACATTACTGTAGAGAGCGGACACCTGTATTAATTTGGTACAATCTATAATTACCGTAATTGGTCACTCCAGATCATTTATCATCTGCGAGCGGTGTAAATCCGGCCATTCCTTCGAAAACGCAGATGCTGGCATGAGAATTGCTCCGTCAGTCCGTATCAATCAACTAATCTTGATGATGCTGTGAAGTGTCTCAATTCGGTACTTAAGAGGGAATTAGTTTAGCCATGTATCAAGACCCAGAACTACTATTGCGCGAAGATATTTTCACTGAGTGGAAAGAGGAATACGGCGCTTTGTTTTCAAAGCATACGCTTCTTTTACAGCATCGCTTGCACGAATTGCCTCACTTCAGACGTGAGAACTTGGCAAGCCTGATCGAAAAAGCACCAGAGGCTGTGGGTGATCTTGTGCAACCGGGACCTGTTGGAACCAAAAAATATCAGTGGCGCCGCGGTACGGTTGAAGGTGTTTCGGGTGAGGAAGTACTTACAGCTATTGATAAGGGACGTTTTTGGATATCACTGCAGGCGCTTGAGACGTGGGATGAAAATTATGCCCGTCTTAGCGCAAAGATATTCAAAGACATTTCAGACAAAGTGCCAGGGTTTGAAAGTTTCAAACACAAAACAGGCATGCTGATTTCCTCACCAGGCGCGCAGGTTTACTATCACTGCGATATTCCAGGCCAATCGCTATGGCAGATCCAAGGCAAAAAGAGCGTCTACATCTATCCAAATTCTGAGCCGTTCCTCAATGACCCGCAGCTTGAATCGGTATTTCTTGGTATCACTGAAGAAGAAATCGAGTATCAGAACTGGTTTGATGACTATGCTCAGAAGATTGTCCTTGAGCCTGGCCAGATGGCACACTGGCCATTGAATGGCCCGCACCGCGTGGAAAACCACGATGTCGTCAACATCTCGCTGACCACGGAGCACTTTACTAAGGAAATCCGCGATTTTTACGCCATCATTTATGCCAATGGGCTACTACGTCGCATGGGCATATCACCGTCGCGTCACAGCATTGGCGCAACGAAATATGCCAAATTGGCAATGGCGGCTGGCCACAAGCTGGTTTACCGCAAGATGTTTGCAAAAAAATCGCCAAAGGCAGCGCAAAGCTTCAAATTGAATCTCAGCAAACCTGATCTTTTTGAAGATCTCTAGGACCAACCAAATAAACATTTGGTAGGATTACTTTTGTTTGCTGGGCGCCAACATTCGCTGCGAATGTTGGCGCTTTTTTTAATTGTAGGAGGATGGCAAATTTCAGCTGATCCTAGCGCGCTCGGAATAGTTGCAGGTCTAAAACTCTGCGAGAGCACCGGACGCGCGGATTGAGGAAGTGCGCCTTATCAGGATACTTTGTGACTGCTACTCTTCAATTGCGCGGCCTAGCATGTTTGCGCAACTTTCTAGCTGTCGCAGGACGTTGCGGATCTTAATCGCATCCACAGCCAAAGCCGGTTTGGAATTCTCGGGTTGAACCATAAGTAAATCTTGTTCAGCGAGTAATGATAATTCATCACTTGTAAACGGACGTTGAGTCTTCAAAGCAAAATCTGAAGATGCTTCCGCTGGTACCGAAACTTGAGAGCATCAAGACTGTAGTAAATTCACATAAAATTTTTCACCGTTTGTGAGAGCGCCAGGCCAAAAACATACATCGACAGTCACACCAGAGCTGGTAGCATCATGGATGAACCAAAACGACATATATGGCGAATGGTTCACCTCAATGATCGCGCGATTGGTTGCTTTACACGTGGTTTTTTCGCTCCAAACTGTCCAATTGCCGTCTTGATACCAATAGCTCACCGCTGCTTTGGCATTGCTACTTAGAGCGATCGAAAAACAAAGTGCTGTCAGAAACATCTTCATGGTGTTTCTCCGTGCAGAATTGTTCCAAACTACCACAAATATGCAAAATTTACGACCGCCGAACTTATCCAAGCTAACAACAACAGTTGGACTTGTGCTCAAGAGTTTCTGCTGAATGTTAATTTTCCAATCGCCCCAGAAGGCACATCCAACACGGAACCGTTGGGCAAAGTGCCTACAGAAACTTATACATAACTAGAGCATCATCGTTGTTTTCATAATTGTTTTTTTGGGTATGCAGATGCGTAAAGCCGTTCCTTTTATACATACCCACTGCGCGATGATTTTTGCTTTCTACATATAATCGTAAGATCCTGCGGTGCCGAAATGGTTTCATAACGCCGTTGAGCAAACAACGTCCAACGCCCTTTCCAGCAAAATCCGGCAGTACGATTAGATTGTCGAGGCTAGACCAAGGCCTGTAAGCTCTATTGGAAACGATGACATAACCTGCAAACACTGAACCGATAGATGCAACCAGAAGGCGGTGCGCGCCATCAAGTATGGCTTCTTTGAAGTTCTCTTCGTCCAAATTTGCAGGATCATCTGGAAAAGCCGTGAGCTGCGCATGGAGGATATCCGCTATGTCTTCAAATACGGCGTCCCTCAATTCTGGAACAGCAGTTTCTTCTGAGATAATTTGATTAGTAGTTTGCACTTCTTCTCCAGTGCGAACCTGTTATCGGTCTACATCATCTTACCTACAACATCCTAAGGGAATATTGATGAGCAAATTGATCCATCTCTTCATAGTCCAGCCGGTTGGGAGGAATCGCTGCAAATTAGCCATTAAGCTTTGAAACACTGCGCTCGACCCAATTACATCACCGACACCTTAGTCGAGATATGCGGCGACTATCGGAATGGGACCGGCGCTCCGAGCAAATAGCCTTGTGCTTCATCGCAATTGCTGGCTTTCAGTAAACTTAGCTGCTCCTCTGTTTCAACGCCCTCAGCGGTAACTCTTAGGTTCAACGAAGCAGCGAGAACGAGGATTGAGTTCACCAGGACTCTGCTTGCGCGATCTTTGGTCATTTCACCAATAAAGTTTTGATCGATCTTGAGTTTCGTGAACGGGAAACGTGTTAAATAGCCGAGTGAAGAATAGCCCGAACCAAAATCGTCCAGAGATATACCGACACCCAGGTCGCGGAGTTTTTTCAATAGATCGAGCGTATGATCTGTATCTTCCAACAGCAAATCTTCAGTGACTTCGATTTCGAGGCGCTGGGGTTCCAAACAAGCTTCGCTCAGGGCTTTTTCGACATCATAGATGAGATTTGATTTTGTAAATTGAACCGGGGATACATTTACCGCGACGCGAGTTACTGAGTCCAATCTCGCGATATCTTGGGTTGCTTGATGTAAAGCCCATCGCCCCATCTCTACTATGGCAGAGGTCTCTTCTGCGATTTGAATGAACTCAGCTGGATTGAGAAATCCAAGCTTTGGGTGGTCCCAGCGCATAAGCGCCTCATATCCGATGTCTGCACCAGTGTTTAGGTCATGCTGGACCTGGTAGTGTAGGACCAACTCATTGTTTGGTACGACCGTTTGAAGATCCCGCTCAATTGTGCTGCGTTTGGTGGCTTGCGCACCCAAGGCGACATCATATGTTTTGATCAGCCCGCGCCCCTGTCCTTTAGCGCGATATAAGGCGAGATCGGCAGCAACAAGTATCTTGTCCGCGCTATTAATTTCGTCGGAAGCAAAAGCAATGCCCATCGATGCGCCAACGTCCAGGTGCGTACTATCCACAACGACGGATTGATGTGCCGCTGCATTAAGATTTCTGGCAATTTCATGGATATCTTCGGCGTAACGACTTTCCAAAATGGCAGCAAACTCATCGCCGCCTATTCGAGCAATAATTGAACCTTTGGGCAGTATCGCATCAAAGCGTCTTGCAATCTCCTGTAGCAGGCTGTCACCCATTGCGTGGCCATAGGTATCATTGACTGATTTGAAACGATCGAGGTCGATCAATACTAGGGCAAGCATAGTGTTGACATTTGCGTTTCGACCAACACCAAATTTTTTGGCGAGCTGCATGTCGAAAGAACGCCTGTTGCCAAGCCCGGTTAATCCATCGGACTCAGCCAGTTTTCGCACTTCAGCTTCGCGTTCTTTCAGTCTTTGTTCGCGATCTCTGGCTTCCGTGACATCGGTGTAGGTCCCTACGCCAAAATTCCCGTCGTTTCGGCAGTCAATGCGCAGCGTTCTGCCATTTGGCAGACTTCGTTCAACGATATAATCCTTGCCCGCAGCAATATGCATACGCATTGATTGCAAAGTAAGACCGATATTTGCTGAGTAATCGCCGCGTGCTGCACCAAACGCAATATAGTCTTCAAGGCTTGCGCCCGGTGAGACCAGCTCTGGCGGACAATCCAACAATTTACTCAACTGGGCATTTGCTGCCAAAACATGTTGGCCATCATAGACCAAAACGCCCTGCTCCATTCGATCCACGATTGTTCGATAGATCTCTAAGTCAGAACTTAAATCACCGGAGATACGAGATCTCCTTAGATCATTTATGTTTTTATTGACTTTGGTTGCCGCCATGACCCAAAAGTTCCGAGGTTAAGCGGCTTGTTGTGGCTCGGCTTCTTCGCCACCAACTGCATTATTAACCGCGCTACGCGCCCATTGCTTAATCTGTTCTTCTAGCTCTTCATTTTTCATGCGCAATTGCTCGATTTCGTCGTCGACCTTGTCGCGCTCAGCCTGATGAATCGCATCCAGCTGTTCTCTGAGTTCCTTATTTTCAGCAACCAATGTTTCTTTGTCCTGGCCACTGAAACCATCGATTGTGTTTTCCATGGCTGCAAAACGAGAGGCAGTTTTACTTTTGAATTCCGCAAATGCTTCTGCCAATGAACCGTCATCGCCTGCCGCGGCAGCAGCGGCTGGCTTAGGAGCCATGAAAAGAGCTGCCAAACCCAGCAGAGCATACAGACCAAGCGGTGCTGCCGCGATAATACCCATTTTATCGGCAAGGCCCATATGTCCAATGTCGAGTGCGGCTACAAACAAGACTGTAGCGCAAATGATCGAAACTATGCCGAAGACTTTGGACAATAA
>JBCDFK010000095.1:0-7247 GCA_039178065.1 Pseudomonadota bacterium
GCGAAAGGTCAATACGCTGATGGCTACAATTTTGTGGTAATGCACACAGCGATCATGACGCTGGAAGCGGCCGGCAAGATTGATTTTGGGTACAAAGATTTTGAGCCCGTCGCTCGTTTGGGTCAATTTTGCCAGACCACTTCGGTGCACAAGGACACCGGAATTACGTCTATCGATGAGCTGCTTGAAAAGTCTGCTGCTGAGCCCAACACGCTAGTACATGGCGCAAACCTTGGCGCGATCAATCATGTCTATGGTATTATGGTTCAGGATCTCAAAGAAGGAGCTGCATTTCGTTTCGTTCAGACTGGTGGCGATGCTGGTACTTTCCCAGAGATGAAAGGGGGCCGGGTTCAAGTGGCAGGTTATTCTGCTGCGGGGGCATCGAATTTTGCGATCGGCGCGGATGGCAAGCCAGATCCCAACAGTCCTGTGCAATTGCTGGCCTATGCAGGACCTGAGCGTCACAAGAATTTTCCCGACGTTCCAACGTTTAAGGAACTAGGCCATGACCTCACATTTTGCGTTGATGGCTGGTATCTGGCGCCCAAGGGCACGCCGAAAGAGGCAATCGACGGTTTTGCTTCCATCATTGAGTCCTCATTAGGTGATGAAGGTATGCAAGAGTTCCTGGGCTCCAAAGCTATGATTGGGAGTTTTCAGTCCGGGGATGAGTTGCAAGCTGAGATGGATCGCCAGTGGGACGCTATCAAAGATGTCGCAGCACGCGCTGCGAATAAGTAGGACCCTCCCTACTACTATGGCTCGGTGCTCGAATGATGGCACCGGGCCCTACCGCCAGCAATACTGAATATCTCGTAGACGAACTAACGGCCAGAGCGAACTCGAGGAGCCTCTTATGTTGCGATACATCTACACATTAGAAGCTTGGGTGACCATTGGTCTCTTTTCAATCAGCCTCGCCTTCTTTGTATCCGCCTACGGACTGCCAGCAGGGGTTTTTGATCCGCTTGGTCCTGGATCAGTCCCGGAGATGGTATCCGCATTGCTCTGCTTCTTGTGCCTAATCGTGATTGTTCGAGGCTTTACGCGAGCTCAATCAGGAACAAACCCGCAGGGCGAGGATGCTGTCGACATTATCAAGCGTGAGGGTCAAGAAACGCCTTATGCGCTAGTTGGCTTTTTCGGGTTTCTTGTTTTGTATTTGCTCGCTTTCCAGTGGGAGCTTGGGCACTTCATCACAATTACCGTTCCTTTTGTGTTCGCTACGATCCTGCTCCTAAACGAATTTACGCTGCGTAACGGAATCATCGCGTTGGTGATCGCAGTGGGGCTTTCAGTTGGCTTTTACTATGTGATGACAGATTTCTTTGTCATTCGGTTGCCAGGCATCTGAGGAGGTCAAGATGTTTGATGCCATTTTGGGGGCATTCCAACCTTTCCAAATGCTGATGATCTTCATTGGTGTATTTTCGGGAATTGTCGTCGGCGCGATTCCGGGCTTGACGGGATCAATGTTGATCGCGCTGACGCTTCCAATTACCTTTCACATGACGCCATTACACGCAACAAGCCTGCTTGTGGCCATGTATGTTGGTTCAATCACCGGTGCATTAATTTCAGCTACATTGTTGCGAATGCCTGGCTCGCCCGCCGCAGTAATGACCACTCTCGATGGCTACCCGCTAGCGAAATCAGGTCAGCCAGGACGCGCTTTAGGTATTGGCATCGCCGCGTCGTTCTGGGGATCTCTTGTTGCTTGGCTGGCACTGGCGCTTTTGACAAAGCCGCTGTCAGAAATTGCGGTTGTACTGGGACCATTTGACTACTTCGCACTTGTGATGATGGCGATGGTCCTGATCGCCTCGGTTGCGGGTGGCGACATGGTAAAAGGTCTTATAGCGGGCTTTTTAGGAATGCTGGTCACCTTCCCGGGCATCGATCCCTCGGGAGGCGAGATGCGGCTTATGTTTGGCGTGGACGATTTGATTGGCGGTTTCAAATTGTTGCCTGTTCTCATCGGTATCTTTGCGGTCAGTCAAATATTTGCGGATGTGTTGACGATCAAGACCAAACCTGAACCCGTTGTTTTCACCAACAAAGGTCTGTTCATGTCATGGAAGGACTTGCGCCAATTCTCGCCAAACATTCTTCGATCTTCAGTCATTGGCACCGTGGTTGGAATTTTACCAGGCGTCGGTGCGTCGGTCGCTTCCGCGATTTCATATCTAGCTGCTCGACTGCAATAAAAATAACCAGAGAGTTTTGGCAAAGGATCAGAGGAAGGCATTGTCGCCTCTGAAGCCGCAAACAATGCAAGTGTCGGCGGCGCATTAATTCCGTTGCTCGCCTTGGGCATTCCCGGCAGTGTCGTTGATGCAATCTTGATTGGTGCGCTCACCATCCATTCGATCCAACCGGGTCCACTTATGTTCGCATCTAATCCCGAAATTGTCTGGAATGTGATTGCGGTGGATCTGATCGCAACATTCGTGATGTTTGCGCTAATGTTGGGACTAGTTCGATTCTACATTCGCATTGCCGCGATTCCCAAAGCCTACCTACTGCCTGTGATCATCGTTTGCTGTGTGGTTGGCGTGTACTCACTCAACAACACAATGTTTGACGTTTGGACGATGTTGGGTTTCGGCGTGGTGGGTTTCCTTATGGAGCGCGCTGGATTCTCGCTTGGGCCGTTTGTTATTGGATATGTACTCGCCAAGGTAGCGGAGTCAAAGCTCCGCCAAGGTTTAATGTTCACGGACGGGGATATTTCACCCCTCTTCACTTCACCGCTCTCTGCAGCGCTCTTGGTGGTTGCGGTCGTGCTACTCGCCTGGTCGCTTTGGTCCGAGCAGCGCAGAAAATCATCAGCTCGTCAGCGAGCACAGAATTAAGAGGTTCAATATTGAAAACCGTTTTCCTACTCTTTGATTCACTCAACCGCCGCGCTCTAAGTTGCTATGGTGCTGACACGGTAACGCCGAACTTCCAGCGCCTGGCAGACCGCGGCATCACCTTTGACAACCACTACGTAGGTAGCCTGCCTTGCATGCCCGCAAGACGAGACTTGCAAACAGGGCGACTAAACTTCATGCATCGCTCCTGGGGGCCGCTCGAACCATTTGATCAATCCGTATCAGAGATCCTGAAAACCAGCGGTACTTATAGCCACCTTATAACGGATCACTATCATTACTTCGAAGAAGGTGGACTAAACTATCAAAACCGGTTCTCGTCATGGGAATTGGAACGCGGCCAGGAATGGGATCCGTGGAAGGCGTTGGTTAAGGCGCCATTTGAAAAATTCAAGAAGCAGTACCACCCAATGCAGTTTGAAGAGCAAGGTGGGCGCGCTCGCGGAATGATCAATCGTCACTTCGTTAATCGCGAAGAGGACTACTCCATTTCGCGCACATTTCAGCGCGGGATTGAATTCCTCGATCAGAACAGGACCTCTGATAATTGGTTTCTGCAACTTGAATGCTTTGATCCGCACGAACCTTTCGCCGCACCAACCAAATATCGCGAGCACTATCCCACGGGCTATAATGGGCCAATCTTGGACTGGCCACGATACAAGCGCGTAGAAGAAACAGAAGTAGAGATCGCCGAAATCCGAGCAAACTATGCGGCATTAGTAACAATGTGTGATGCTTATCTGGGCAAGCTACTCGATTATTTTGATGCCAACGACCTTTGGCGCGACACAGCGCTGATCGTTACAACTGACCACGGTTTTATGCTGGCAGAACATGACTGGTGGGCTAAGAGCCGGATGCCGTTCTACAATGAGATCGCGCAAATTCCGCTACTTATCTACTCACCGGTCCATGCTCATCTTAATGGGCAAAGGCGTACGAGCATAAGCCAAAACATTGACATCATGCCGACGCTCTTAGATTTGCATGGAGCTCAGATCCCCAACACGGTAACGGGGCATAGCTTACGCGCTACCCTCGAAGATGACACACCGATGCGCCACGCCGCCATATACGGTCAGTTTGGGGCAGCCACGAACGTGACCGATGGTCGATACACCTACTTTCGTTATCCTGAGCACATCGCAGATCAAGAGATATTCGAATACACCTTGATGCCAACTCACCAACAATCACCTTTCGCCGTAGAGGAATTTGAAGGCGCTGCTTTGGTCGAGGGTTTTGGCTTTATGCGCGGCTATCCGGTGCTAAAGCTGCCAGCACGCGCTCACCCGCGGCGCGGTCAAGGTTCTGTAATCGAAGACACAACTACGACTCTTTACGATCTTGAAAACGATCCCGGCCAGATCGATCCAATAAATGATAAAGAGGTCGAACACCGGCTAAGCAGAGAGATTAGTGAAGCTCTGTCGAGGCATGAGGCACCCAATGAGGCTTTCACACGCCTTGGACTGTAAATGGTTGCTATCAAGCAACGAATGAGTCGAGCAAATCGAATTCATCGGCGGTTGCTTTTTGGTTGTTGATCAAAATTCTTCTGTGTCTTGATGGAGTTGGCATCTCCATCTATCAGCATTCAGAATCAGACCTAAGAGTGTTCTGAGCCCAAACTTCCACTTACTAACATCAGGCAGTCTACCCCATTGAACTCGCCGGAGGTGCCTTACTGTCCGACTGTTTGAGCTTAAAGAATATGAATGCTTGTAGGGCCGCCGTTCCAAAGCCGATGAAGATAACAGGTGTATTTCCACCGATCAGGGCATGAGTGCCATCTAGAAAATCCACAACAATGCGGAAGATCAGAAAACACTCCATCATAGGGCGAGACTTATTAAGAAGCGCATATACCCCCATCGCTGCTGTGCCCAGGTTACGTGCACAGAACAGACCCGCAGGACCTGCCAGGCTGAAAGCGCCCTCTGCCCCAGCCGCTTGCCAATGGCCCCACATGGCTTCCGGATTTGTGTAGATTATGACCGCGAAGACCACCGAAACACCGGTCACGAAACAGAGATAATAGTAAATCCATTTCGGATAAGACTGTTCCGACATCTTGGTCTCCAAGGTTTAAGCTCAACGAGATGATTTTATCTTTCTAGAAAGTTAAATTGATTGATATCAGATGACAAGTCTTTCTGGAAAGATTAATTGGTTGGCAAAAAGGAAACTCTATTGACTGATCTGAGCGAACCAAATTGGCTGAAAGAGCGCCCTGCCGAAGCGCGCATTGTCCCCAGCTTGTTTCGAAGCCGGAATTTCATCTGGGGTAATGATCATCGGATTGTCGAAAACCATGGCGTAAGTTGGTCGCAGTTCCTCGCGCTTTCGACGCTGCGTTCAGCTGCTCCCAACCATATTTTGTCTCCTACGCAATTGTTTACCGCAGCACAGGTAACCTCGGGCGGAATGACTAAGATGCTGCACGGCTTGACCAACGCAGGTCTCATTGAACGGATCGATAATCGCAAGGACAAACGAAGTCGTCTTGTTCGCCTGACTCCCGCTGGCGCCCGCTTGACCGAAAAAATTGTCGATGAATTGGTGGCGACAAACAAAAGGCTCATCGGAGGCATTCTTTCATCAGACGAAGCAGAACATCTCGCCTTTCTTCTAGAAAAGCTGAGCGCTGGACTTCAGTACTATAAGACAACAGAGCATAAATACACTGCCGCCATGGAAAGCGAATGAAAGTTCAATCGCAGTAAGCGAAACTTGTTCATACAGCCAATTCTGCTGCGCTGTAGATTCAGTGGTCCGCTTCCGGCCCAAAGCTGCCATTCGCCAGAATTCAAAAGAAAGCCCGCTCTGAGCCCAATGCAGACCCGAACATCAGGGTTGTGTTTCTTTTGAGAAGACATTTACGTTACCAACATTGCTTTCGATCCTTTGAAAGCCGCGGGCTTCGTAGTAAGGTGAATTTGCGTCAGTAGCGTTTAGATAACACAACTGATGTCCGAGCATTCTGGCCTCTCCTAGGGCTGTAGTAATAAGCCGCGACGCGACGCCGCGCTTCCTAAATTTTGGTTCAACCCACAATGCTGCAATCCACGGAGCGTAGTTGGAACGAGCCGCCAAATCACATTCTATCAGCAAAGTAGAACCAACATAGGTGCCGCTTTGGTGCGCCACAAACGCCGAAGGGACACGACCTAACACGCACATGCCTTCTATAGCGACTTCATATTCAGCTAAAGACACATCGGTTCCAGACCACCATGCATTCCAGCACCTATCAGCAATTACAGACGCGAATTCTGGCGCTTCTTGTAAATGACAAATTGGTGTTTCGGCTCGTACTGGGGTCATGCAACCAGTGTAAGGAAAGTCATCGTAAAAGGAAGCTTATCAGTATTGCGAACGCTAGTGCTTAACGCTACCGACGTCAGCTCTGAGCCCAAAGTTGGCATGACGCGTCGCTTGGATCAGCTATAGCCTTATTTGCTTCCTTCAATCCCGCAATAATATACCATCAATCCAGTACCCACTACTGGCAACAAAAACGATATATACCAAAAACTGCCTCGACCCGTATCGCGCAGTCTGTTGAGGCACGTTGAAAAGTTCATATAAATCATGCTGAAGGCAATACCTAAAAGTGCAATGCTTTCTCCCGTAGTGAGAGAATCAGAGGTAGTAGCGCCATCAATGACAAAAATCACAGTAAGAAACATACCAAGGATTGCGAGCACGAAAATCACGAGCTGCAATCCCCACCAATGGGAGCGGCTCAATTGTCCGAGAAAGGGATTTAGTAGATATTGCAATGTGTTTCTCAATCTTGAAAAGTCAGTGTCACTACTTGTTTTTATGGGCGCTTTCCGAATATGGGCTGGCTTGTTGGTTCCGACGCTGATCGGCTAGGTCTATACACTTGTCCCTTCATTGTCGACTTTGTGATATCGAGTGTCTGCGCCGCTTTTGGTTCGTGCTTTTTGCGCATTGTTAGCGCCGGAACACCAATCGCTAGTATGACTAGTATTGAAGCGGCTAAACCGTTTCCAAGCCATGAAACCATTGTTGTATCAATTAGACTCTGAAGCACATGTAGAGGGCGACTTCTGATGTCAAATCGGAAAAATGTATTCGCCGCCAAAAGGGCAAAAAATGCAAACATTAGTGCGGATAATTTGAATCTAGCCATATTCGATTTCCCAAATAGCAGTTGCTAGAAAGCTGTAGTGATAATTGTCTTAGAAACCGTAAATCATAATAGTAAATAAATACATCGTTTTGCCCTCACTGGGAACGCAATACTATTGTTATTGACGGATCGGCCAATGGCAGCTTTGTCCGCAAAGCTGCCACTCAAAGGTAAATTCAACGAAGGTCCGCTCTGAGCCCAAA
>JBCDFK010000096.1:0-7240 GCA_039178065.1 Pseudomonadota bacterium
GATGATGGCGCTTGCCATGATGTGAAACTCGCCAATGGCGAACAAATTCGCGCTAATATAGTTATTGTGGGCATTGGAATTGCGCCCAATGTTGATTTGGCGATTGGCGCTGATCTGCTGGTCGATGGTGGTATCATTGTCGATGATCATGCACGGACCACCGATCCCAACATTTATGCGTGTGGCGACTGCTCAATGTTGCCATTTAATGGCGAAAAAACACGCTTGGAATCGGTACAAAATGCCAATGATCAAGGCGCTGCGGTTGCTGCCAACATTTTAGGTGAAGAGAAAACCTATCTGCCAGAGCCATGGTTTTGGTCAGATCAGTTTGACATGAAATTGCAGATCGCGGGACTTAACCGCGGCTATGACCAAGTCATTACACGCCCTGGCAAAAGAGAAGGCAGCAGATCTCATTTCTATTTCGCGCAGGAAAAGTTCATCGCAGTGGATTGCATGAATGACGCTGCCGTCTATGCGATGTCGAGGCGCATTTTGGCTTCCGGCGCAAAACTCACGCCAGACCAAGCTGCCGACCAAGACTTCAATTTGAAATCACTAATGGCCAGCTAGTCAAGATTGTAGGAGGGCAGTGAATCAAACGCGCTCCTTAGGGCATCGCCCCAACCATCTGAAATCATTTGATAATATTCATCGTCAGCTTCAATTCTAGCTTGACTTGCAACCTTGTATTCATCGGTCTTGTAGGTCTGTAAATCCAGCGGCATGCCCACCGAGAGGTTGGCCTTAATAGTAGAATCGAATGAGACCATCAGCAACTTTGCCGCGTCTTCAAAACTCATTTCTGGATCATAAGCTCTCACCAATATTGGCTTGCCGTATTTTGCTTCACCAATTTGGAAGAACGGTGTCTCCGCCGTTACTTCAACAAAATTGCCCTCGGGATAAACCATGAAAAGCGTTGGCTCGCTCCCCTGAATTTGCCCCCCTAAGATGACTGAAGCGCGGAATTTTGAGGCCGACTCTTGCCCGCTTGGCGAACTCAGAGCGATGACTTCCTTCAATGTTGCGCCAACAAGCCTAGCGACTTGGAACATTGACGGTTCTTCAAGAATAGTTGGACTACGGTCGGCGGTCGCTTTTGACCGCTCTTCAAGCAGGCTGATGAGCGTTTGGGTCGTCGCGAGATTGCCAGCGGTCATAAGCGTAATGACGCGATCGCCGGGCACTTCCCAAGTGAACATTTTTTTGGTCATGGAAAAATTGTCGACGCCCGCATTGGTGCGCGTGTCGGACATAAAAACCAGGCCCTTATTTAAACGAAGACCAACGCAATAGGTCATTGATAATTCCAGCTTAGCGAATCTGTATGATTCAAAATCAGGTCGTTTCTACTGCTGTACCTGCAAGGATACAATCATAGATTCGCTTGCTGCACCTAATCGCATACCAGAAATTGGCGCTGATTCGCGCGAATCCAGGCCTGTGGCTATTCTTACATAGCGCTCATCGGGCGAATAACCGTTGGAAACATCGAACCCAACCCAGCCAAGGCCATCAACATGCGCTTCAGCCCATGCATGGCTGGCATCCTGGTCCACACGATCATTCATCATTAGATATCCGCTGACATAACGCGCAGAAATTCCTGCATGACGCGCTGCTGATATGAATATCTGTGTATGGTCCTGGCAAACGCCCCCGCCCGCCACTAAGGCCTCTTCGGCAGTGGTGCCCGCATAAGTAGCTGCTTCGCCATAAGGCACTGCCTTCAAGATTTCAGCCGATAGTGTGTGCAAATTAGCGAGTAGATCATCTCCATTGCTCAAGACTTTGGCTAAGGAGCGGATGTTTTTGCCTGGCATTGTTCGATCGGTTTGCTGCGTGAAGTGCCACAAGGGCGCTTTCCCATAGACCTTACCCAAAACGCCCGTGGAATCACTTGTTTCAACTTCACCCGATGCGGTGATCTTTATCTGGTCCGCACCCGGTGTAGCTTGAATCAGTGTGGTGTGGTTCTTGTGGTGATCCAAGAAATACAACTCACTATGACCGCCCTCAATTTCAAGTTGCCAATTGAGTACCTCTTGCTGCGAGTTGCTGATCGGCGTCAGTCGCACTTGCTGCAGCGCATAGCTGACCGGCGCATCATATTCGTAGGTCGTTGTATGAGTAATTTTTAGTTTCATACCGCCACCTATCTATCCGTTGAACCTGTAGTCAATTTCGATTTGGTGGGCCAACGCATTGTTTTCCCGAATAAAATCACCGATGAACTGGTGCAAGCCGATTTCAAATATTGCATTGATGTCATGATCGCTGAGTTTAGCACGAAGCTGATCTGCCAAATCGTGGCACTGCGATCGTTCGCCATAGTCTTTCGCTAAATAACCTAGGCTAGAAACAAGATTTTTGATGCAAAATGAAAGAGACCGCGGAAATCTGCTATCGAGAATTAGAAAGTTTGCAATTGTCGAGGAAGTCATATCATCGTCGTTGAGCCATCTAAATGATCTATGCGCCGACACTGACCTTAAAACAGTTTCCCATTGAACATTGTCCAGCGACGAGCCCACAAAGCTGGCTGTTGGCAAGAGCGTATAATACTTTACATCGATGATACGCGCAGTGTTGTCGGCGCGTTCCAATGCAATGCCGATCTGAGCGAAATCATAATTGTCATTGCGCAGCATCGTGCCATGCACCGCCCCGCGCACCAACGCGCTTTGTTGACGGATTGTGCCAAGAATTGCCGGCAATTCAGTCTCTCTGACCGGCCGCTTCAGTGCTTGCTTGAGTGTCATCCAATTATCGTTGACGGCTTCCCATACCTCTGTCGTGAGTGCTGTGCGCACCAAGCGGGCATTGGTGCGCGCGTTTTCAATCACTGAAATCACGCTGGAGGGATTGGTGGGGTCACGCAACAAATAGTCGATCACATTGGTCGCGTTGAAACTATCATGTTTGGCACTGAAACCCGCCCTAACACCGGCGGTTGTAACAACGGATTTCCACTCGGACTCGGTGTCTTTTGAGCGAGTCAACGCAATTCGAAAGCCGGCCTCGACTAGTCGAGCCGTGTTTTCGCTTCGTTCGAGATAGCGGAACATCCAATATAGTCCGCCTGCGGTTTTACCGAGCACGTCTTTAGTCCTCCAAAACCCAAGTATCTTTTGTTCCACCGCCCTGGCTGGAATTCACGACGAGTGAGCCAGCTTTTAGCGCTACGCGGGTCAAACCACCGGGCGTTATCTCGATCCCCTTTGGCGATACCAATGCAAAGGGTCGCAAATCCACATGACGCGGCGCCAGCTCTTTCTTTGTGAAAATCGGTACAGTTGAAAGGGAAAGCGTTGGCTGAGCGATGTAGTTGTTTGGCTTGGCTTTAAGTTTTGCTGCAAAGGCCGAAAGTTCTTTTTTGCTCGCGGCCGGCCCGACCAACATGCCGTAACCGCCCGAGCCATGCACTTCCTTAACCACCAGCTCTGCCAGATTATCCAAAACATATTGCAACGATTGAGGCTCCGAGCAGCGATATGTTTCGACATTGTTGAGAATCGGCTTTTCGCCGGTGTAAAACTCAACAATATCAGGCATATAAGAATATATCGCCTTATCGTCTGCTATGCCTGTCCCCGGGGCATTTGCGATCGTGATATTGCCGGCACGATATACATCCATAATGCCGGGAACCCCAAGCATGGATTCAGGCTTAAAATTCAAAGGGTCAAGATAATCATCGTCGACGCGCCGGTATATCACATCGATGACTTTGTATCCGCGTGTGGTTCGCATGGCGATGTGACCATCGACCACGCGCAAATCATGCCCCTCGACCAGTTCTACGCCCATCTGGTCGGCCAAGAAACTATGCTCGAAATATGCTGAGTTGTGGATGCCCGGCGTTAGTACAGCTATCGTTGGCTTGCCTGAACAGGATTGTGGTGCGCAAGCGGCCAATGAACGACGAAGATTCTTCGGATAGTCGCTAACGGGGCGAACTTTAATTTTGCTGAACAACTCAGGAAACATTTGCAGCATCGTTTCGCGGTTTTCCAACATATAGGAGACACCTGACGGCGTGCGTGCATTGTCTTCCAGGACAAAGAAGTCACTTTCACCTGTGCGTACTATGTCGGTACCAACGATGTGCGTGTAGACATTACCGGGCGGGGTCATGCCGATCATTTTGGGAAGGAACGCCTCGTTCTGAGAGATCAGCTCGATTGGAATTCGGCCAGCGCGCAGAATTTCTTGCCGGTTGTAAATGTCATGCAAAAAGGCATTAACCGCCTGAACGCGTTGCTCGATACCTCTGGATAGTTTGTTCCATTCGCGATTGGAAAGAATGCGCGGCACGAGATCAAATGGGATCAATCGCTCTTGTGCAGCGGCTTGACCGTAGACATTAAATGTAATGCCAGTTCGTCTAAAGAATGCTTCCGCCTCTTTGGATTTTTTATTCAGCCGGGCCGCATCTTCATTGCTGAACCACTTTTCATAGCCAGAATAGGGTGAGCGAACATTTTCGCTACTTGTGTGCATTTCATCGAAGTGTTCTTTTTCGGTCCCCATCCTCAAACAGTATCGGTTTTATTCCAATGCACAAGTCCATCTGTTGTAGGAATTTTAGGCACTAAATGGGATTCACCGTGACAGAGAGACGGATTAACTCAACAGCACCGAACGAGGTGAGAAATGAAACGTCTGCAGCATCACGGCCAACACCGATAATCACGATGTCTTCGGCAGCGGCCATACGCGTTGGATCAACAAGGTGCCATCGGTCATCCAAGAACACTTCAACAACTGCGTGAAAATCTTGCGGTAGGACGCGCGGTGCATATGCACTCACCATTCTGGCAGGAATTGCCGCGGCTCTGGCCATAGCGATCAAAACATGCGCGTAATCACGGCAGACGCCCTGGCGGTCAATATAAGTGTCGATGGCGGTAGTGTCGCTGTCGCTTGCTCCAGCCACATAATCAAAGTTGCTGTGAATCCAATCGCTCATTGCCAAGACAAGCGCACCACCTGACAATGCTCCGAACTGAGTGGTCACGATTTCTTCAAAGAAGTCAGGATTGCAGTACCTCGATGGCATGAGATATTTCACAACTTCACTCGGCAGCGAGGCTACCGACTTCTGTTGAGCTTCGGCCAATTCAAATGGCTCTCTGCTCACCTCAACAACAGCTTTGTAGGCAAACTCAAAGTTGCCTTCAACGTTGAAAACAACTCGACTGCCAATATCCTCTTCCGCGTCGATATAGGTTAGTGAGATATCGGGTGTGACGGATAGTTCTTCTGACTGAATGATTTGGTTATCAAGCCGCGCTGCATTTATCTGCATAAGCAGATCGCAGCGCTCCGGCACGTTGTAGGAAAGAAGAGAATTTATTTTTAGTTTCAATGAAATGTCCCAACACCGGGGTTAAACTTGAGCAGACATGAGACCACTTTACAGCTTCGTCAATGGAAGACTCGAGTTCACGCTGCGAACTTATAAGCAATACCGCAAACTTCTGCGTCAACTATTCCAATCGAGCTGGAAACCCTGTTGCACGCAAATCTGTGCCGACAACATCTTCCAGTAACTTGGCGATCATCGGAGATTGAGCTGCGCCACCATATTCTTCGCGGCCCTTTTCAAATGTCTTCTGCACCAAACTAGCCAGATCCAGCGGAACATCAAATTCGCGTCCGAATTCCATCGCAAACCCAAGATCCTTTAAAGCAAGGTCCATAGTAAATGCTACATCGTAACTGCCGTTGAGTATAAGTTGACCCTCGGTTTCATGTACGAAACTGCTTCCTGAACTGGCCTTGATCGCCCACCAAGCCTGACCCAGGTCCAAACCACCTCGTTTGGCCAACATTAAAGCCTCGGCATCAGCGACGAGATGAATGAATGCGAGCATGTTTGTGATAACTTTAATCAGAGACGCTGATCCCAGAGGACCCATATGAAAGATCTGATTGCCCATTGCTTCAAGCGCTGGCAGATGCTTCTTGTATAAATGTTCTGAACCGCCAGCTAACATTGTGATCTGACCTTGCGCCGCCAAGTGAACACCGCCTGTAACGGGCAGCTCCATCGTTTCGACACCGGCTTGTTTTGCTATTTCGGCCAAACGAAGAATTTCCTCCTTGCCCAAAGTCGACATCTCAATCCACGTCGTCTGGCTTCCCATATGTGGCAGTATTTCTTTAAGCACCTGCTCAGATACGGCCGGCGACGGCAGGCATGTAATAACCGCATCCACATTTGTTGCAGCATCTTTTGTCGTTTCAGCCCAGATTGCACCTCTTTCTTCAAGCGATGAAGCCAATGTTCGATCGAGGTCATTCACCCGAACGCCAAACCCAGCCTTTAGAAGACTGTTTGCAAGATGGGCGCCCAGATTGCCGAGCCCGATAAAGCCATAGTTCATTTGCTGTCTCGCTTTGAGTTTTAGACCGGTTTAGTGACCAGGTTCAGATGTAATTCTTCACCGGTGTATGGGTTTGCCTTGGCGAACTCATCGTTCAGTTCAACGCCCAATCCTGGAGCCGTTGACGGGACCACATATCCGTCTTCCCACGTGATCGGCGTTGTTAGACATTGCATCATTGGACCATCAAATCGTCCGATCGATTCCAAGATGAGAAAATTTGGTGAGCACGTGGCTATTTGAATGTTCGCTGCGGCGACGACAGGTCCGCAATATAGATGGGGCGCAATCTGTGCGGAACGCGTTTCGGCCATCGCCGCGATTTTCTTGGCTTCAAGCAAGCCGCCGACGCGACCCAAATTCATTTGCAAAATTGAAGCGCCGCCTGCCTCCAATATGCGCGCAAATTCATGTTTAGTGCATAAGCGCTCACCCGTGGCGATTGGAATTGCGGTATAGCGGGCCACTTCAGCCATATCGCTTGGATTTTCAGGCGGAATGGGCTCTTCAAACCATAGTGGATCATAGGGCTCTAACCGTCGCGCCATACGTTTTGCACCTGAAACCGTGAACTGCCCATGCGTACCAAAGAGTAAGTCCGCGCGATCACCGACGGCTTGCCGAATACGTTTGCAAAATTGTTCGCTCCGATCCAAGTCTGCCATGCTCGGCTGATGGCCATCATAGATCGTATAAGGCCCGGCTGGATCAAACTTTACCGCTGTAAACCCTTGATCAACAGCCACCGCGGCGGCCTGCGCTGCCATATCCGGATCGTTATAGACATTTGGTTTGTTGGGGTCAGGATAAACATCGCCTGTCCAAGGATAAAGGTATGTATA
>JBCDFK010000097.1:0-7179 GCA_039178065.1 Pseudomonadota bacterium
ATGCCAAATACGATGAGCGCTGGAATGAGGGTCAGGACAGATATGGTGGCCATAATACCCCACTCTGTTCCGGTCGTAGTGACATACTCCGACAGAGCAGTTGTTAAAGTGCGCGCGTTGAAGTTGGTTAGCGTTGCAGCCAATAAGTATTCATTCCAAGCAAAAACCCAAGTGAGGATGAGCGTGACAGCCAAACCCGGCCTACAAAGCGGAAACACAATTTCCGTGATCACTTTCCATGGGGTTGCGCCATCGACAAATGCGGCTTCATCGAGTTCCTTGGGGATGCCATCAACCGTTGGTCTTAGCGTCCAGATCGCGAAAGGTAGATTGAAGGTGCAGTAGACGAAGATCATGCCTATGCGCGTGTCGAGCAAATTCCATTCACCCACCGTGTAGACCTGTGTCATAAGTAGAAAGAGAGGGAGCAAAAACACCGCTGGTGGAGCCATCCGGTTCGTAATTGTCCAGAAGAAAATGCTCTCTTTGCCGCTCATGTTAAATCGAGATAGTGCATAGCAAGCAAAGAAACCCAGCACCGTGCATAGCACCGCATTGCCTGTCGAAATGATCAATGAATTGATCATGTAGCTGCGCAATAATCGATCCCCGAGTACCTTGGTGTAATTGCCCCAGAATGGATCGGTTAAGATGACCTCTGGCGTGCTAAACAACTGAACAGCCGGCTTCACCGAAATGACAAAAAGCCAATAAATCGGGAATAGCGTTAGAAAGCTGACAATCAGCCAGAAAACGATTGCAAGGATTGGACGCTGTTTATTCATGGCCTCAACCCTTCCTCGAATTGCGCGGTGCAAGCATGGTGACGTAGAGCAACCAACAGGCAACAATTGTTAAATACAGAACGATCACGGAAATCGTGGAGCCATAGCCATAGTTTGTTTTGGGAAACACTTCTTTGAAGATGTGCACGCCCACAAAGCGTGTTGCAGAGCCTGGGCCACCACCGGTCAGCATCCAGACTTCATCCACAGTGCGCAGCGCATCCATAAGGCGAATGAAAACTGTTGCTACCAAAGCCGGGACGATCATCGGCAGTGTAATGTGAAAAAAGATCTGTCGCTTGTTGGCCCCATCAATCTGCGCCTGCTCAAACGGATCTCTGGGTAAAGATACCAAAGCCGCGATCAATGTGAGCGTTACAAGCGGTGTCCAATGCCAAATATCCATAATTACAATGGTTGCAAATGCGACTGGCGCCGACGTTCCGATATTCATGGAGATGCCAACCCATTCATCAAGATAGTGCGGAATAATCCCGATGGAGGGCGTAGTCATAAGCTTCCAAACAGATCCGACGATGATCGGCGCCATTATTAATGGCAGCGTGTGAATCGTGCGGAAAATGGCTTTACCCGGGAATTCCTTCATGAAGGCTTGAGCCAGGAAGTACCCAAGGATCAATTCCGATAAGACGGCAAAGAATACGAATGCGACTGTCACGCTCACCGAATTGATGAATTGTGTGTCAAAAACAATGCGGCGAAAATTGTCGGCGCCATTGAATATCATCTCAGGGTTTGCCGCGAACGGGTTCCATTGGTGAAATGAGACCCAGACAACATATATGAAAGGCAACACACCAAAAAAGAATAAGATTGCCAGTGTGGGTGCTAGCAGTATCCAGCCAAATTTATTGGACTGCATCATCGGGTTGCCCTCTATTTAAAGTGAATGTTCCCCGCACCTTACTCCATTCGACGCAGAACAAAACGCTCAAAGGTCGCCGCCAATGAAGGGATGCGGCGACCTTTTTTTAAGTGGCCTTGGGAGAAGGGCCTACTTCCGATATCCGAGGTTCGTTAGCTCAGCCTCAGCTTCAGCTGCCATTTGGTCCAAACCATCAGAAACACTGATGTCGCCAGTTAGAATGCTGAAGAATGTTGGCGCTGTCGCTTCGCGAACCTGCGCATGGAACGGATACGCTGGCGCGCCTGCAAACAAGTAGCCCTTGTCTTTCAGCATGTCATAGTAACCACCAAGCTTCTCATTCATCTCCACAACTTTTGGATCTTCATAGGTCGACTTATTGGTCACACGCGGCGCTGCAACTGCCCATTCTGGCTGAACTTCGTTCTGTCCAATATACTGAAGGAACAGCATCGCTGCTTCTTTTTGTTTGGATGTTGAAGGTAACCCAAAGGCACCGCCATCATAATAACCGATGTAACCATCACCAGATTCAGCTGCGGCAAGAACACCGTCTGCCAATGGTGGTAAAGCAACACCAACATTACCAACAACCAAGGACTTTTCAGCATCTGCTGCAATCCAACCGGCGTTTTCACCATAGACTAAGCCTTGCGCTGCACGACCCGCTCCAAAGGTTGTTCCGACCTCGGTCCAAGTAGATGCAGGGCTTTCAGGCGGAGCAATATCACGCATCGACAGCCACCATGTCATTGCTTCTTTGGCTTGGTCACTATTCATGCTGCCGCCATTTGCAACCGAAGCAGAATAATTGTTGTCCGCATCAATGCCCCAATTATAGACACCAAATGTTGGCGCGATGGATTCATAGTATTCATACCAAGAAGCCACGTGACCCGTGTGGGCTTGGGCGGTTGTGCCCCAAAGGTCCATGCCTTTCTCCTTGCCCCAATCAGTGAAGAATTGAGCAATTTCTGCATATTCAGCATGGGTTGTAGCTGGAACGAGGTCGCGGCCCGCCTTCTCTTTGAAAGCCGCCATGACATCGGGATCTTCAAATAGGTCTTTGCGATATAGGTAAATCTTGATGAACGCTTCCATAGGAATACCAAAGAGGTTGCCGCTATCGCCTCTGAAGTAGTCGGCAAATGTTGTGAAGTTGTCTTCGGTATATGTGGGCGCTTTCAAGTCTGGATTGTCAGCCAACAATTGGGTGGTATCTGTCAAAAAATCGCGCGCAAGATAAGAGTAGATAATGTCTTGCTCGATATAGACCATGTCATAGATGCCGGTTCCGGCCTCCATATCCTTGATCGCCTTGTCGAACATTTGGTCCCACGACGTTGTTTCAACGTCCACTCGAATTCCAGTCAATTCTTCGAATTGCGGTGCAAGCACCTCACGAATATAAAGCGATGGCGGTGAAGATTCCGTCACACCACGCAGCGTGACACCTTGGTATGGCTCAGCTGCTTTCTTCCAAAATGCGTCATCTGCATATGCTGTAGTGCTCGCAAGAATGAGGGTCAGTGCGGATACACCAAGTTTGGTTGCGCTTATCATTTCAGTTTCCTCCCTAAATAATAATTCAATGCCGGCGACAGAGTTGAGTGGCGTTTTCGTCACTCATATCCGCCTTCTTACAAATGTATTTTTGTCTAATCAAGTGAAAAATGCATTTGTAAAATATTTTTGACATATGTTTTTTGAAATGGTTCCTTATTGACCGATATCTGCTATGAAAAATTTAGTGTGAGCTGGGATGAACCAAATGACGACTGATCGAGATGCAGAAGATGAGTATTTTCTTACCGAAGTGTGCTGGCACTATTATGTGAATGAAATGACTCAGTCGGAAATTGCAGGCAGTTTGGGTGTGACCCGTTTACGGGTCAATCAAGCCATTCAACAAGCCAAGAGCAATGGGATGGTTAAAGTTCAAATTGAATCACGGGCATTGCCACGCATGGAGTTGCAGACCGCACTGTGCGAAAAATACAACCTGAAAAATGCCGTCGTCGCTTTGGCCAATCGTGAATCATACGACTACCACCTCGCTGTTGGAGCAGCGCTTGCCAGTTACTTGTCGGAGAGCATCAAAGCCAATGATTGGAAAAAAATTGGCGTGTCATGGGGCGTGACACTGCAAAATGCGATCAACAAAATGCTCCGGCAATCTTTGCCGGACAGAGAAATTATCACGCTAATGGGCGGAACGAGCAAGGGCGCAAATTTCAACACATTTAGCATAGCATCAGGCTTCGCCGAGCGGTTGGGCGCCAGCTACTCACTACTGGCTGCACCAATCTTTCTTTCGCCAGACGTCGATCGGGAGTCCTTTCTGGCACAAGATTTCTTTGCCGACCACTTTCAAAAATTTCACGAACTTGATGCCGTAATCCTAACAGCTAGTAATATTTCATCGCTCTCATATTTGGTGAATATGGGATTGCCACACAAAATAAACGAAGAAACGCTGGTTGGATATGGAGCCATAGGCGATGTGGTAGGACGGTTTCTTGATAGCAGAGGAATGCCGGTATCCACCGAACTGGATTCTTGCACAATTGGCATTGAACTCGATGTACTGGAAAAGGTTAACGATAGAATCCTCGCAGCGGCAGGTGAACACAAAGTACGGGTTATTCATGCCGCGCTGTCACGGGGTATTGCAAACATTCTGGTTACAGATGATGTTACCGCTGAAAAGCTGCTTGAAATGGAATAGGCGCTTTATTGAACAGTGATTTTCTGAGCAAGTTCGATCACATAGATTGACGGTATCGCTGTGCTTGATATATTTCATTTGTATTTTCTCGTTTACAATTGTATCAAATTTTTGCGCGACTGACTGAACTCAGGGTGTGAGTTGGACAACAAACCAGATTCTCTCAGCACCTGTCGGCACACTAGAAGACTGGGGAAACATTCTTGGTTCGGTAGGTTGCAAGGAGTTTGAATACACTTCATGCCGTACGCCAATGACAACAACAATACTTCGGAGGAAACATGGAACTCACACAATTTAGACTCGACGGTAAAGTTGCTCTTGTTACTGGCGGAAATCGCGGCATTGGTCTTGCTATTGCCAAACTATTTGGCGCTGCCGGCGCAAAAGTTATGATATGCGGCCGAACCGAAACGGACGCAGTTCTTAAACTCTGCGAAAGTGATGCCTATCAATGGGTTCAGGCCGATGTGATGGATACTGCTACGCCCGACAAGATTGTACAGGCAACAATAGATGGATTCGGCGGGATAGACATTCTTGTGAACAATGCCGGCATTGCCGACCATGGCGCTTTTCATGAGTTTGACGATGATCGGCTCGCGGCAATGATGGATACGAATTTCAACGCTCCATTTCGTATCGCGCGTTCTGCCATCAAACCCATGATGGAAAATGGCGAGGGAGTGATCTTAAATATCGGATCAATATCTGCGGACGTCGCCAACAAACCTCAAAAACAAGTGGCCTATAATGCCTCCAAAGCAGGTGTGCACCAGATGACGAAAGTTATGGCGCATGAATATGCAGGACAAGGCATTCGAATAAATGCACTGGCGCCTGGCTATGTGGTCACAGATATGACCAAGGGTGGCATAGAGAATGAAGCCTGGAATAAAGTGTGGACTGAAAACACTCCGATGGGACGCTTCGGGCGGCCAGAAGAAATGGCAAATTGTGCGTTGTTTCTATGCTCACCTGCTTCCAGCTATGTAACTGGCGCCATCTTGACCGCCGATGGTGGCTATACAACCGGCTAGTTCAAAAAACGCCAGAGTACAAACCATCACCATAAACAGGAACTGAAAAAATGAATGGAAGTATAGACGGCAAAATTGCTGCCATCACGGGTGCAGCATCGGGGATTGGCCTTGCCACGACTGAAGCACTTTTGAATGAAGGCGCAACAGTTGTGATGGTCGACCGCGATCAGAATGCGCTAGGTGAGTTAACGGCACGACTTGGTGACAAGGCAATTGCGCAAGTGACCGATCTTCTTGATGAGGAAAGCTGCAATGCAATGGTGCCGGAAATACTTGAAAAGGTCGATCATATCGACATACTTCACTGCAATGCAGGCACTTATATTGGCGGCGACCTGATCGAAACTGATCCTGCGACAATAGATCGAATGCTCAACCTCAATGTCAATGCGGTGATGAAAAATGTGCATGCGATTATTCCGCATATGACGGAACGGCGAACCGGCGATATCATTGTTACCTGTTCCGTTGCAGGCAATTCAGCAATTCCTTGGGAACCCGTCTATTCTGCATCTAAGTGGGCTATGAACTGTTTTGTACAAACAATGCGTCGTCAATTAAACAAGCATGGTATTCGAGTTGGACAGGTCAATCCTGGACCAGTAATTTCTGCACTGCTAGCTGATTGGCCCGAGGAAAATTTGCGCAAAGCAAAAGAGAACGGCGCTTTGATTGAACCTTCGGAAGTATCAGAAGCAATACTATTCATGCTGAGCCGCAGGCGCACCGTCACGATTCGCGATATGGTCGTGCTACCAACGAATTTCGACATCTAGTCGAACGCAGGCGCGCCATGAGCGCGGCTTGAAGAATTGAGCATGCAAGCGCCTTGGAAGCAGGTGATTCTACAATGATCGAAGGCTAAGATTACTTGCCGACTCTATTTGCTCAATAATGCAAAACTAGAAGAGAATCCGTTTAGGGATATCTCTAAATTAATGTTATTGCCGCTGATATTGCTGATTCCGATGGCGCCAATGTTGCCCGCTTTCATGGCATCAATAATGGCATTGTCTAGCGGAATAAGGGTGTAAGAACCGCTCGCGTCGGCCGTGTCGATTGTGTAACTGGTTGCGGCACCATTATCGATCGCCAGCGTGACACCCTTTTTGAGATCAAGGCCGTGCGGCAGTTGCAAGCGCAAGGAATAAGCGCCTTGCGCATTCTTGAAAATAGTAGCTGTGATGATGCGCTGTCCCGTATTTGCTTGTAATAGCGACTGGGACATTGAACATGTCAGCGCAAGTGGATCGGTTTGGTTGCTACAGTTGACTAGCCATTTTGGCCCTGAATTGTTGTTTGGTTCGCTGGACTGGGTTTGCGCCAATGCTGGCAGTGCTATGAGCGATGCAGCGATAAAAAGCGCTCGAATAGTGAATGGTTTCATGGTTTTTCCCATTTGATGACTTCGATACGGCAGCCCATTTAAGGCCATAACTACTTTTCCTCGAGGTTGTGCGCTCCAATCCCTCAGCAGGACACACTTCGCTCAGTGACTGTTATGCTGCCGTATTATTTGGTAATGAATAGTGTTCAATCAGTCAACAATACTGTTTATTTTTTGAATTATTCAATAAAAATGCCTTTTTGTATGTTTATTTTATGCCCAAACTGTTAAAAATACACTTGTATAATTCTTGTTGCCTTTTCAAAATGGTATCTTGAAGTATTGAGCTACACAAAATCTAAGAGTCCAAGGCAGGTTCCTGCGCTCTGAGGTGCTAGGATGAATACGAC
>JBCDFK010000098.1:0-7173 GCA_039178065.1 Pseudomonadota bacterium
GAGCGCTCCGTATCACCCGGTTTCGCTCCACCTATGTTTCTGATCGCAAGGCGAACAGCCCGACCGATCGTTGGAGATTTTTGCGTTGTACTCATAGCTTTGGGTATCGCGTGTCGCTGCCCAAATCAACTGTTCAACCTGCGATTGAGGTTACATATCGATCATGTGGTCTGATGAAAATGATCATAGACCAATTTTGCCATTGCTGCTGAAATTCCCTCAACTTTCTCAAGATCAGCCAACGGAGCGCGCGCGACGGCTTTGGCTGTACCAAAATGATGGAGCAGGGCCCGTTTGCGAGACGGTCCGACACCCGCGATCTCATCCAATGGATTTTTGACCATTTCCTTTTTTCGCCGAGCCCGATGAGTACCGATTGCAAATCGGTGCGATTCATCGCGCAAGCGCTGTGTGAAATACAAAACTGGATCGCGCGGCGGCAGGCTGAAATCTGTTTTCCCTGGCATGAAAAACCGCTCTCGACCCGCATCTCTGTCTGGGCCTTTGGCAACGCCAATCAAATCGATAACATCCTCAATACCCATATCTTTCAAAATACCGCGTACGGCATTGAGTTGGCCAAGCCCCCCATCAATTAGCAGAAGGTCTGGCCACGCGGGCAGGCCATCATCATCGCCCTCGGTATCAACACTTCTATCGGGTATACCGTGTTCCTTGATGAGACGGCCAAAGCGGCGCTCCATCACTTCTCGCATCATGCCAAAGTCATCGCCCGGTGTGATCTCGGTCGAGCGAATGTTGAACTTACGATATTGGTTTTTCACAAAACCTTCCGAACCGGCAACAATCATCGCACCCACAGCGTTGGTGCCCATAATGTGTGAGTTATCAAATACCTCTATGCGTCGTGGCACACGCGACAGGCCAAATGTTTCGGCGAGACCTTTCATCAGCTTCTGTTGCGATGAAGTTTCCGCAAGTCGGCGGCCAAGCGCTTCCTTGGCATTGCTCAGCGCATGCAAAACCAGGTCGCGCTTTTCGCCACGTTTGGGAGCGCTAATCGTGACTTTTCGATTGGCTTTCAAACTCAACGCTTCTTCCAGCAATGGTTTCTCGACCACATCTAAAGCCAGCAAGATTAGACGAGGACAGGGTTTGTCATCGTAGAACTGGGAGAGGAATGCACCCAGCACTTCTTCCGGCTCAAGCGATGCGTCGGCACGGGGGAAATAGGACCTGTTGCCCCAATTCTGGCCGGTTCGGAAAAAGAACACCTGAATACAGGTCGTCCCGCCCTCCTGGTGAATGGCAAACACATCAGCCTCGTCAACACCTTGTGGGTTTATGCCTTGATGGGTCTGAACCGCTGTTAGGGCAGCAATTCGGTCGCGATAGAGCGCCGCACGCTCAAAATCCAGCTCTTCGGATGCTTTCTGCATCGTCTTTGCCATTGAGTCTTGAACAGCGCGGCTTTTGCCCGACAAAAAATCATTGGCCTCCGATACCAGCTGGCCATAGTCCTCAATCGATATTTCGCGCGTGCATGGGCCAGAGCAACGTTTTATTTGATAGAGCAGGCAAGGGCGGGTGCGGCTTTCATAGGCACTGTCGGTGCATGTGCGTAGAAGAAATGCGCGCTGCAATGAGTTGATTGTGCGACCCACTGCGCCTGCAGAGGCAAAGGGTCCAAAATACTTGCCTTTTTTAGATTGAGCGCCGCGGTGCTTGAATAGGCCCGGCGCCTCATGATCACCAGTTACCAAAATGTATGGAAACGATTTATCGTCGCGCAGCAATACATTAAATTTCGGCCGCAACCGTTTGATAAGATTCGCTTCAAGTAACAACGCTTCGGTTTCGCTGCGCGTTGTAACAAACTCCATAGATGCGGTTTCGCGGATCATGCGCGCGATCCGGTTGGTGTGACCGCCGTGGCGTCCATAGCTGGTCACACGGTTCTTCAAAGACTTGGCCTTACCCACATAAAGAACATCGCCATCGCCATTGAACATGCGATAGACACCGGGCTTATTGGGTAGTCGTTTCACATATGCATTGATGAGATCAGCGCCAGACAGGTCGCTTTCGATGGATTGGTCTTGCTCCCAATCCAGATTTTTTAGCGATGTGATTGCGGCCGTATCTTCACCGACAATTTCGGTGATGTCATTCTCGTTCTTTGGCGCATTGTGATTCATATCGGTAATATGGTGGCTACCCATGCGTGGCATCAAGCCTAAAGCCAAAAATCAACCAAATTTCCGGCGTCGGCGCATGTTTCTACTGACAAATCATTCTTTTGCGTTGGTGTCTGGCGTTTTCCAAGCCAGGTGTTGGCCGCCGTCTAGTGCAATCATCTGGCCTGTTACGGATTTGGCTTCCCACAAATAGCGTATCGTAGCGCCAAATTCAGACAAATCCGGACCGCGCTGCAATATGAGCGCGTCCACCTGCTGCCTAAGATCCTCATCGTTTTGACGGTCGTTTTTCAGGGTCGGACCGGGTCCAATCGCATTCACTCTGATATTTGGTCCGAGCGCCTGTGCCATGGTCTGGGTCGCGGTCCACAGTGCGGATTTCGACAGGGTGTAGGAAAAAAATGTCGGGTTCAGTCGCCAGACCCGTTGGTCAATTATATTCACAATCAAGCCTTCAGCGTCTCCCAGATGTTGCGCTAAAGCATTGCTCATAAAGGTGGGCGATTTGAGGTGAATGTTGAAGTGCTGATCCCAAAGTTCTTCATTTAAGTCGTCAACCGTATCTGGCTCAAAAATTGAAGCATTGTTGACCAGGATATCAACGTTTCCGGCCAAACTAAGCGCCTCTTCTATTGCAGCGACGGCTTGCTCAGACTTGGAAAGGTCGGCTTGAACCGCCCACGCGCGCCCACCTTCCGACTGTATTTCATCGGCTAGTTGCTGCGCTTCATCTACGGATGAATTAGCGTGAATAGCAACGCCAAAGCCACGCTCTGCCAAATCCAGCGCAATCGCGCGACCCAAACGGAGCGCACCACCAGTTATCAATGCATTGATTTTTGCCGTCACCAAAATCTCCGTGAACTAGAACACAGAGACGATATAGGTCGCATATGCCAGAAGCATAGCGGTGGCAAGAATTTTGCCAGTTGTCACTTTACCAAAACATATTACAGCCAACAGAATGGATACGGCAAACATCACCCACATATCGGTATCAATAATGGATTGAGCAACTGGCACGGGGATCACCAAGCCAGTAATGCCCATAATTGCCGCAAGGTTGAAGATGTTTGAACCGATTATATTGCCCAGCGCGACATCGCCGCTCTTGCGCCAAGCGGCCATGAACGAAGTTGCGAGTTCTGGAAGCGATGTACCGACTGCAACAATTGTCAAACCAATTGCCGCATCTGAAACCCCAAAACTTCTAGCAATGCCAGACGCTCCCTGCACAGTCAGGTGGGCGGCGATTGGAAGGGCAATAATGCCAACAATTAGGAAAATCGCTATTTGCTTGTTTCCATGCGGCGCTTCGCCAATGTCGTCATGATAGTCCGGTGGAACATCGTCTTCGCTCGTCATTTCAGATCGGGCGCGTAAAACCTGCACCCATATGAACAATAAGAGTCCACCGAACATACCGCCGGCTTCGAAGGTTGATAAAAGCCCATCTTCGATCATCCACAAAAATGCTAGTGTGAAGAACAGCATAATGCCGACATTCCGCGACAAGCCGCGTTGACCGGCTTTGATAGGACTAATCAAGGCGGGAAGCCCCATCACCAAAAGCACATTGGCGATGTTGGATCCCATAACATTGCCAATTGCGATATCAGGTACGCCCGATAGTGCGGAATCAAGTGAAATAACAAGTTCTGGTGCTGAAGTGCCAAATGCTACAATTGTCAGCCCAATGATTAGCGAAGGAATGCCAAACTTTTCAGCCAGCCCAACGGCACCTTTTACTAAATAGTCCCCAGCAAAAACCAGAAGAACTAGCCCAAATATGAGCATCGCTGAGTTCAATAACATTAGTTGCCGCCACGTTTGTCTTAGTTCTGCTCTTATAACTGCTTTGGCAGCAGAGGAAAGCCACAGTTGCATTTGTTCGTACATCTTCACGAAATTCTTGTTGTAAAAAAATCACAATTCTTGGCGCCTTATTTGAGCCACTGAAACGTCACGATTTCGAACGGCAATCGCCTCAATCAAAGAGCAATTTCCTATTAGGCGCTCGGGGCAAATGCCTTCTCCCAAGACTGAGGGCACGAGCAAAATTGAATAAGGAGATTGTAATGAGTAAGAAAATTAGCGCATTTGCAGCAATATGGGTTGGTCTGTTATCTGCATCTGCAGCTCATGCCGCTGACGCAGTCGAAGTTCCACCAGCGCCACCCGTGTCACAAGAACCTGCAGTCCAATATGCGCCTTCTGCAAGTTGGTCCGGAATCTACGCCGGTGCTTTCGCTGGCTATAATTGGGGCACATTTGATTCAACCGCTGGTGATATCGATGCCGATGGTTGGATGGGTGGCGCATTTGTTGGCTATAATTTGCAAAACGGTCCGATTGTGTACGGCGCAGAAGGCGACCTTGGCTTTTCAGGTGCTGGAGGCTCGGTCGGAGCCGTGGATGTAGACCAAGGAGTGTTTGGCTCGTTGCGTGCCCGCTTGGGCTATCAGCTCGATCCAGTGCTGCTCTATGGAACCGCCGGTGTGGCCGCAACGCAAGCAGAAGTCACGGATGCTTCAGGTTCCGATTCCAACACCCATTTGGGTTGGACAGTTGGCGCCGGTGCAGACGCATTGCTGACAGACAACGTATTTGGCCGCTTAGAGTACCGCTACAGCGACTACGAGAGCAAAGACTTTACGACGCCAGCAACTGCTGTTTCATCGGGTTTCAGCGACCACAGTGTCCGCGCTGGTATTGGTATTAAATTCTAAGCCAGGTTGAGAATAAAATTGAACGCCGCCAATTGCTTGGCGGCGTTTGTTGAATCAGATTGATTTAAGCGCCCCATATTGCGTAAACGCTTCACCAAAGCGCTGCTCAAATCGCTTGAGTTTCGGGCGTCCACGGCGCCAATTATTGTCCGGGAACCGCAAATCCGAATAGCTCAGTGCAGCGGCAACCGCGAATTGTCCGCCGTTCAGCTTGCCGCGTACCGGGATTAAATTGGCCTCAAGCCAGTCAAAACTTCGCGCAGCTTTTTCGGCCTGTTTGTCGAGCCAACCCTGATGAACTTTCTCTTCAGGTCTGTACCGACGTTCATAGACTTGTGCGACCAACACATCTGAAAGTCCATCGCCTGCGGCTTCCAGGCGCTCGACAAGGCGTCTTTTTTCGGACTTTCGCGGGTATAGCTTCTTACCACTAAGGCGATCTATTTCCAGCATAATTGATCGGCTATCGAAGATCCCAAATCCGTTGTCCAATACCAATGTCGGGATTTTCCCCAACGGATTTGCGGACAGAAGTTCGGCGGGAGGCTCAGCGGTGGCTACACTTTGCAGCTCCAAGGCTACATTCAAATAGGCCGCAGCCATTCGCACTTTGGCGCTGTATGGCGAGGGACTGGCATGATACAAGACTGGCATATTACATTCCTATCGGGTGGGTGCGACAGCAACTGATTGACTGCGGCAACGATTGCGATCAACTTCAGGGCAGGACCGGAAGGATGCAAGATCCTTGGTCATGCAAATTCGCACATCGCGCAAATATTTTCGTTTGCATGTCACCGCTATTCCATCGCCAGGAATTGCGCTGTTCTCCGCCTGAAATAGTTTTTCAACACTGGCGGGAGAGACGCTCATTGTTTTCTGAAGGCCGTTGAAACTTGGCGGCGACATAATTTTTTCAAAAGCAATGCGTGTCGCAGTAAAGTAGTCATCTGCTGATAGTCCGCTACATCGACCATGCTTCCGCCATTCGTGTTTTATCAACCCGTAGCTGGGCATGATATCCAGCATCCCATTTATGGTGGTATTGGGCAATTGGCTTGGAAATTCACTGTCGCAATTTGAAGGGTAGCCCTTCTCAAATTGTGGCCAAAGACCGTGAACGACAAACTCATATGGACGGGGGCCATCACATTGATTTTTATCGGCATTAGGCCCTTCTGAGGCACAGTAGCCGGGTGACCAGGATAGCGCGAGAACATAAAAATCAAATCCCGTACCGATCGGCACGGCGACATTGTCCAACTCTACGGACTGGTTGGAACCCGAGCTGTCTTCATTGGTAGGATTGCATGCGGCAATGGCAAGAAACGCCAATGGTGCAAGAAGGCAAGAAAATCTTTTCACGCGCTGTCTAGCGCAAAACGCGACATGCCGAATTATACACATTCCAACGGTCCATACCCGAAATGCAAAATTCTACATTGTCGCTATAGGAAGCAAATCCAGTACCGCCTTCAACCAGGAACCATATGGTGCGTTGTTTGCCGTCCGAAAGATGCACATGACCTTGGCAATAACGGCGAGCGATAGGGCGCGATTTATGCACATCCTGCGGAAGATAGCGGCTCTGCTCAATTTCATGAATGCCGATGATTTCAAGGCTTTCATTGTGGTGTACTTCGCGTGCCTGTATGCGGAAACGCTTCATTATGCGCTTGAGCAGCTTTTCATCATGACATTCAGCGCTGGGTGCCTCGCGGAAATAGGGTTCGTGAGCGCTAACTTCTTGAAACGAAGCCGTTGATCCCAGGGCGGTCACAGCAATTGTGGCCGCAATCATTGTTCGGTTTAATCTCTTCAATGCTGACATGCCATCTACCCCTGTGGAATCGCAAAAAACTTACCGCAATCCAATCATCGCGCCAAGCAGCTATATTGCTCTTTTTGTGATCAATTCTCGCCCACAAGCTCATTTATGGAAAATGAGCCACGGCCACTTGCTGTTTCAAATAGGCGCGTTAGCCATGGCAACAGCAATTTCAATTCTTTTTCAAGCACATAGGGAGGATTTACGATGACCATGCCTGTACCAATAAACTTTGGCGTGGTGGTTGGCTTGTCTATCAGCAAACTTACGTCAAGCGTTCTGCTAATATCCATGCCCGACAATACTTCTCGAAAACTGGCAATCATGGGCATGTCTTTGATTGGGTACCACATCATATAGGTGCCATTTTGAAACCGTTTGTGAGCATCATAAAGCGCGCGCAAAATAGCATTGAATTCATCGCGATCTTCAAATGGTGGATCAATCAACACCAAGC
>JBCDFK010000099.1:0-7098 GCA_039178065.1 Pseudomonadota bacterium
ACGAGCGATGCCATCTCCAAACAGCACTACCATCCAACCATATTTGCCTATGTTTGGTGGGGCTTGACCAAAAATATCTGGTAAAATGGTCTGTCGCTTTTTGATTGTCGCAAGTCGTCGTGCAACAAGCTGCTATCTTTCGATTGAAGCAAATTCAAGAAAATGAGGAAACCAAATTGGCTGACAAGATCATTGTTTATTGGCGAGACATACCGGCTCAGGTCATTGTGAAATCGGGCCGTCGCAATGTAGCAAAGCGAGAGCTTTCGCTGCGTTTCACTGAAGCAATTGATATGTGTGCGATGCGGGTTGGCGCTCAGGATTCTGATGCCTATCTAGCAGAATGGCGCAAGGCGGATCCAGTGCCAGTGGGCGACGACCTCGAAGCAGAGGCTGAAAAGGCGGCCATTGCTATAGAAGCGGAATATGACAAGGAACGCCTTGTCACATTGGTGAAGAACGAAGGTACAGAAAAACTAGGAGCTGCATAAGCAAGCAGCCAGAACTTGAGGAAGACTGATGAGCGGCAAAAAAATCTTAGCCTCAATTGAGGTGTCACCAAAACAAGCGCTGGAATCGGCGGATTTGCCGACACTGTTTCCTCAAGGTACCAGCGTATACATCACCGACGTCGGAACAGACCCGACACCAACTTTGGTTGCTGCGGCAAAGCGCGTCTCCGATTTGGGTTACGATGCTGTGCCTCACTTTGCCTCGCGCCGGCTCACAACCAGAGCAGCCCTTCAGGATCGTATCAAAGCAACAGCTCAAGAAGCCGGCGTAACCAACGTTTTGGTCATAGGTGGCGGACTGGAAAAACAAGCAGGCGACTTCTCATCCACGATGGAAGTGCTGGATACTGGCTTTTTCGACGAAAATGGGATTACCCAAATCGGCATCGCTGGTCACCCAGAGGGATCCCCAGATTTCAATGAAGATGTCGCACTTCACGCGCTGCGCTTAAAGAAACAGTTTGGCGAACGCACAGGCGCAAAGATGCGTATCGTTACACAATTTGGTTTTGATGGAGCAGCTTTTGCAAATTGGGCGCTTTCTTTGCGCGAAACTGGCATTGATATGCCGGTCCATCTTGGCGTCGCAGGACCGGCCAAGATCACAACACTGGTAAAATATGCGGCTATGTGCGGCGTAGGCAACTCACTAAGCTTCTTGAAACGCAACACAAGATCGATTGCGACACTGGCTACGCGCCATTCTCCCGAAGGCGTCGTTGGTCCGATCGAACAAGCTTGGGCAGCAAACCCAACCGGCGGCATAGCTCAAATCCATGTATTTCCCTTTGGTGGCATTAAAAATTCTTCAGAATGGCTTGCACAGCGAGGAACATGGGATATAAAGACATCTTTATATCCTTCTACGATTTCAAATTCCAATACCAAGAGCTGATTACACTATGACCCGCACTATCGTCGCTTCGGCCACTAAAGAAACAATTATTGGCTTTGACGAGCCGTTCTGCGTGATTGGCGAGCGCATAAATCCGACCGGTCGGAAAATTTTGAACCAGGAACTGGAAGACGGCAATTTTTCGCGTGTTGAAGCAGATGCAATTGCTCAAGTTGCCGCTGGCGCGACTATTCTCGATATCAACTCTGGCGCAGTATTCTCTGGCAAGATGGCAGAAGATCCGCGCTACGCTGACAACAATTTCGTTGAACCAATGCTTATGAAGCAGCTCATTGAGGTGGTGCAAAACGTTACTGAATGTCCTCTTTGTATCGATAGTTCGGTACCGGGAGCGCTTGAAAACGGGCTTGAAGCAGCAAATGGGCGCCCTCTCCTAAATTCGGTAACTGGCGAGGAGGAGCGACTGGAATTGGTATTGCCGCTCGTTAAGAAATACGATGTGCCAGTTGTTGCAATTTCCAACGATGACACGGGTATTTCGGAAGATCCGGAAGTACGATTCGCAGTTGCAAAGAAAATTGTCGAACGCGCTGCCGATTTTGGTATTCCAGCGCACGATATTGTGGTCGACCCACTCGTGATGCCTATTGGCGCAATGGCAACCGCTGGGCAACAAGTATTCACTCTTGTCCGCCGCCTGCGCGACGAACTGGGCGTAAATACGACTTGTGGCGCTTCCAATATTTCGTTTGGCTTACCTAACCGGCACGGCATCAATAATGCGTTTTTGCCGATGGCCTATGCTGCCGGCATGACGAGCGCGATCATGAACCCTGTTGCCTTGCCAACCGGACCCAAGAAAATTGCGGAAAAGAAGGCCCAAGTTGAAGCTGCCGGCATCATTCTACCGCCAGATATGGACGACGAAGCCTTTGTAAAAATGTTTGGAATGGGCAGCACGAAGTCTCGTTCAGGCAAAGAGATGGAGGCAATTCGCGCTGCCAATTTCTTGCTCAATCATGACGATGGCGGCGCAGCGTGGATATCGGCGAACAAGGACCCCGATGCAGCACCTGCAGGTGCTCGCGGCCGACGTGCCGGCGGACGCAGAGCACGCGCTTGATTGGCGGCAAAATTCGTATCAATGATTACTTGATGGTTGCACGATGCACTTCTATTCCGCATCGTGCACCCAAGAATACCACCACACTCGAAACGAACAATCAAAATGACTGACCACCTCGTCGTCTTCACCCCATCAGGCAAACGCGGACGATTTGCCAAAGGCACGCAAGTGCTAGAAGCTGCGCGCGAGTTGGGTGTTTATGTTGAGTCCGTATGCGGTGGGCGCGGCATTTGCGGACGTTGCCAAGTGGAGATTCAAACTGGTAGCTTTGCCAAACATAACATTGAATCTAAACAAGAAAACATCTCTGAACTTGGCGCAAAAGAAATGCGCTATGCTGAAAAACGCGACCTAAAAGAAGGCCGCCGCCTCTCCTGCTCTTCAACCATTGAAGGCGATCTTGTTGTAGACATTCCACTGGATGTGCAGGTCAACGCACAAGTGGTACGCAAAGCAGCCGACACACGCGTATTCGAGCGCAATCCCGCCATTCAACTTTGCTATGTGGAAGTTGAAGAGCCGGACATGCACAAGCCACTCGGTGATCTCGATCGCTTAAAAGAAGCGCTGGAACGCGACTGGGATTGGGAAGACTTGCTGGTTGCCCAACAAATCATGCCTGAAGTTCAGCAAACGCTTCGCAAGGGCAAATGGGCCGTCACTGCGGCCATTCACCAGGATCTTGAAACGTCACGCCCGACAATAATTGCATTGTGGCCAGGCCTCCATAACGAAGCTTACGGCATTGCATGCGATATCGGCTCGACAACAATTGCGTTGCATCTGGTATCGCTACTTTCGGGCTCGGTCATAGCCTCAGCAGGCGCTTCAAATCCGCAAATCCGCTTTGGCGAAGACCTGATGAGCCGCGTTTCATACGTAATGATGAATCCCGATGGTCGCGGTGCAATGACTGATGCCGTCCGAAAAACATTGAACGAGCTTATAGGGGAAGTATGCGAAACAGCCGATATCGAACGCAATGACGTTCTCGACATGGTTTTTGTTGGCAATCCTGTTATGCACCACTTGTTTTTGGGCATTGATCCAACTGAACTTGGCGGGGCGCCCTTTGCACTTGCAGTGTCGGGAGCCGTGCACACCTGGGCTAGTGAGTTGGATCTTGTCGCCAACGAAGGTGCACGGGTCTACGTAATTCCTTGTATTGCAGGTCATGTGGGCGCAGATGCAGCCGCCGCCACACTATCAGAAGGTCCTCACCGCTCAGATGACATCATGTTGATGGTTGACGTAGGCACCAATGCAGAAATCGTACTTGGCAATAAGGATCATTGCGTTGCCGCCTCATCGCCCACCGGACCTGCATTTGAGGGCGCTGAAATTTCAGGTGGCCAGCGTGCTGCGCCAGGTGCCATTGAACGCATCCGTATAGATCCTGAGACGCTGGAGCCGAAATTCCGCATCATTGGAACCGAGCTCTGGTCCGATGAAGACGGATTTACTGAAGAAGCTGAGAAAACCGGCATTACAGGCATTTGCGGCTCCGGCATTATTGAAGTTGTTGCTGAAATGTTTTTGGCAGGCATCATATCGGAAGACGGGGTGATTGATGGCGCAATGACTGCTAAATCTCCTCGCGTGGTCGAAGATGGAAGAACGTTCTCTTATGTTCTTTATGAAGGAGCGCAGCGCATCGTCATCACCCAGAACGATGTTCGTGCCATTCAACTTGCCAAAGCTGCGCTTTATGCCGGTATCAAGCTCCTGATGGACAAACAAAACATAAAGCAGATTGATCAGATCCGCTTTGCCGGCGCTTTCGGATCTTTCATTGATCCAAAATACGCAATGGTATTAGGGCTTATTCCCGACTGTAAAATTGGGAATGTTAAAGCGGTTGGAAATGCTGCCGGCACAGGCGCGCGTATGGCATTGATCAACCGTGATTTCCGCCGGGAAATTGAGCAAACCGTGCGAGAAATCGAAAAAGTGGAAACTGCATTGGAACCCAAGTTCCAAGAACACTTTATTCATGCAATGGCGCTGCCCAACAAAGTCGATCCATTCGAAAAATTGGGCGAAGTCGTCAAACTGCCTGAAAAGAAATTGATCAATGATGATACGGCAGGAAGCAGTTCCGGAAGACCACGCCGGTCTGGCGGCAGACGAGGGCGCAGCTAAGGCGCTTTTTTAAATGCTCAATGAGCCGCTGTGTTCACAAATTACAATGGCTGCCTTTTGCACCCTAAGATTTTAGCATAGGTAGACCTATGACCGAGTCTCGATTGCCATCCATCTTACTCATTACCCTAATTTGGCTGGCAGGTCTTGGTGCTGCTGCTCAATTTGCAAAAGTCGCCCTCACCTTCGAGCAATTGCAAAACTATTACGGGCAATTTGGAACAAGCTCAGGGCTTCTCGTATCGCTCGTTAGCTTTCTTGGTATGTTGCTCGGCCTAGTGGCTGGTCTAATGGGTGCGCGTATTGGCTATCGCAAACTATTGCTCATAGGTTTGTGGATCGGTGCTGCCATCTCTCTTCTACAAGCATTTATGCCACCGTTTTACGTGATGTTGGCATCTCGCATCATTGAGGGTGCCTCACATCTAGCAATCGTTGTCGCTGCACCCACGATCATCAGCGCCATAGCATCAGCCAAGCAGCAGGGATTTGCACTCACCCTATGGGGGACATTTTTTGGAGTAGCATTTACCGGCATCGCCATAATTGCACCATTGTTGGTAAAATCTGGCGGGCTAAGTTTGGTGTTCCTGACGCACGGAATCTATTTGATTGTCATGGCGCTAGTTCTCACATTCACAGTGCCAAACATAAAAGACCTCGCAGCGCGAAAAGGCACCAAACTGGGCTTTGCAGAATTTCTTAAGCTACACCTGGATACATACCGCTCGCCATTCATTGCAGCGCCTGCGATTGGTTGGTTGTTTTATACATTGACATTCGTCTCTCTTATCGCCGTGATGCCGCGCTTTTTGAACGATCAATATGAAGCAACGGTCATGACCGCCATCCCACTTGCTAGCATTATAAGCTCGATGACTTTGGGTGTGTTTTTACTAAGGTTCATTACTCCGATCACGGTTGTGAAAATCGGTTTCTTCTCGGGCATCCTCGTCATGATCGCTTTTTGGCTGATGCCTGATAACCCTGCAGTGCCTGTGCTCTTGTTTGCAGCACTGGGATTGGTTCAGGGAGCCAGCTTCGCAGCTGTTCCCAGTATCAACGAAGAAATCGATGATCGCGCCAAAGCCTATGGGGCGATGGCGCAAATGGGAAATTTAGGCAATCTGTGCGGCACACCTATTCTATTGGCCGTCCTTAGTTTTTCTGGCTTTATTGGCATGGTTCTAGCGGTTGTTGGTTGCTATCTGGCTGCAATACTTGCTCATCAGTGGCTCTTTGTTTTGCGCAATCGCCGCTTGACGATGAGTACAACTCGGCAATCTGATTGATTTTACAAACAAAAATGTCTTGCCAAATGTGCAATCGATTGATTTGCTCCATCCAGCTGTTTGATTGAGTCTGTTTTGCAAGGAATACGGCCATGAGCGAGGCCAATAACACAATCAGAAACGTCGTATTTTTCCTCGTTCCTGAGTTTACAATGATCGCCTTCGCATCGGCGGTCGAGGTACTGCGTCTGGCCAACCGCAGCTTGGGCTATAATGCCTATACTTGGCGGCTCTCAAGCGAAAAAGGCGAGTCAGCAACGGCTTCTGGCAATGTTCAGGTTAGCGTTCAAACATCAGCTGAGGATGAACGTAAGTTGCTCAATGGTGCCGATCGGCCGTCATTCTTTATTATTTGCGGTGGCATGAATATCGCAAATCACACAAGCAAAACGATTACTGCGTTGGCGCGTGAAGAGCATGCGCGCGGCGCGGCGATTGGCGGTCTATGCAGCGGCGCTTATGTGCTAGCAATGGCAGGTCTGCTCAGCGGAAAACGCTGTGCCATCCATTGGGAGGATTTGCCCGGATTCCAGGAAAAGTTCCCAAAAGCTGAGGTGCATGCTGACCTATTTGAGATCGATGGCAACATCTACACCTGTGCCGGCGGAACCGCAGCGCTAGACATGATGCTTTCGCTCGTGGCCAAAGACTTTGATGATGATCTCGTCAACCGCATTTGTGAGCAGATGCTCACCGATAGAGTGCGAGCTTCCACGGACCGGCAACGACTGCCATTGCGTGCGCGTTTAGGCGTTCAAAACGCCCGGGTTCTCTCGATTATTGAATTGATGGAAGCCAACTTATCGGAGCCACTCTCCCTACTCGAAATTGCCAATCATATTGGATTGTCACGGCGGCAAATTGAACGCTTATTCAGTCAAGAGATGGGCCGCTCCCCTGCTCGCTATTACCTTGAAATTCGGCTCGATCGGGCGCGTCATTTGTTGGTACAATCATCGCTGCCGGTCGTCGAAATTGCCATCGCCTGCGGCTTTGTTTCCGCATCGCATTTTTCCAAATGCTATCGTGAACTCTATGCTAAATCGCCCCAACAAGAACGCGCCGAGCGTAAGCAATTATTGGTGGCGTAAGGGGATTTCATGCTCACAAGACGGTCTTTTTTGGCTATTGCAGCCTCAATTATGGTTGTGTCCAACTCGGTCCGCGCCG
>JBCDFK010000100.1:0-7086 GCA_039178065.1 Pseudomonadota bacterium
TATTGATAAACACTTGTCGCGATCAAGCGTTAAAAGACTGTCTGAAAACAGTCTTCTATGGCTGGTAGTGATGGGCGGCGGTGTCGGCGCAATTGCCGGTCAACGGCTGTTTCGCCACAAGACAAAAAAGCAACCGTTCAAACGGCGAATGTGGGCAATCATCATTTTTCAGATTGCCACATTCTTAGCAGCTCTATTGCTTTGGTCGCGATACTAACGTCCCAGGACAATACCTTCGCGGCGGTGGTCCGCGCCGCCCTGCAGCCCATCGGATGTAATGGCAATACCATGCAGTCCTGATGTCAGATCTCTGACCGTCACTTCGTAGCCGAGGGCTTCGAGCGCGGGTTGCAGCGCCTCCGCATCCGTGCCTTTTTCGACATCGAACTTACCGAACCGGTTGATCAGATGCGGGCTGGATATCGCCTTTTGGATGTCCATGCCCCAGTCCAGATGAGCGATGATCGTTTTCGTCACATAGCCAATGATACGGCTGCCGCCAGGCGAGCCGATAATCAGTACGGGCGCACCATCTTTAAGCACAATAGTTGGGGCCATGGATGAGCGTGGTCGTTTGCCTGGCTCGACCCGGTTGGCGATAGGCTTGCCATCCTTTTGGTCGCGGAACGAAAAGTCGGTGAGTTCATTATTGAGCAGAAATCCATTGGTCATCAATCTCGAACCAAAGCCGTTTTCGATCGTTGATGTCATCGATACGGCGTTTCCGTCCGCATCAATTATCGAAAAATGCGTGGTTGAGGGCAACTCGATTGACTCGTCATCAGCCCATAGATGCGTTTCATCCCATTCTGGCTCACCCGGCTCAACTGCCTCTAGCGCCTTGGAACCATCAAGTAATGTCGCGCGCGCTTTCACATAATCAGGCTCCAATAATCCGCGCGTGGGTACCTTGATGAAATCGGAATCGGCCATGTAACGGCCGCGATCGGCAAATGCTAAACGCGATGCGTCTCCGATTAAGCGCCAGCTCTGAGGGTCTTCTGCGCCCATTGAAGCCAAATCATAGGGCTGCAGCAAACCCAATATTTGCCCAACGGTCAGTGCGCCAGACGAGGGCGGTCCCATGCCGCAAATCGAATAGGCGCGATATGGACCGCATATAGCTTCCCGCTCGATCACCTTGTACTGTGCCAGGTCATCGATTGACATAACGCCGGGATTGCTTTCGAAACCTTTGATCGTTGAGACAATATCCTCGGCCAATGCACCGGTGTAAAATGATGACACGCCCTCGGTTGCCATGGCTTCCAAGACATTGGCATAATCTTCATTGCGCAGGATTGTGCCAGACTTCAATGGTTTGCCATCCGGCAGGAAATAAGCTTTCGTCTCCGGGTGCTTTGACAGATGCTCCACACCAGAACCAACCAAGCCTGCCAATCTATCAGACACTGTGAAGCCGGCTCGCGCGCGATCAATGGCCGGTTGCAGCAATTCTGGCCAGGCGGTTTTGCCCCACCGCTTATGCATTTCTTCAAGCAAGGCAGGTGTACCTGGCACGCCGACTGAGCGACCACCAATCACCGCGCCGAAAAACTTGAGCGGCTCGCCATTATCGTCTTGGAAGAGTTTTGGTGTCGCAGCAGAAGGTGCCTCTTCCCGTCCATCCAGCGTCGTAATATTTCCCGTTGCGCCATCATAATAGACAAGGAATGCACCGCCACCGATGCCGGAGCTTTGCGGTTCCACCAAGCCTAGCATTGCCTGAGCCGCAATGGCTGCGTCAATCGCACTGCCGCCATTCTCGAGCACAGCGGCCGCTGTGCTCGCTGCCACAGGGTTGGCAACCGCCACCATCCAATCCTTGGCGTCCACCGGCGTGCGGTTGTCCTTTGCTTCAAGAGCAATGGCTGCTTCTGGTGCAACTTCGTCAGTGACCTGCTGCGCTGACACGCTCCACGCAAGTGGCACAAAGCACAGGCTAAGCAATAGTTTTTTCGTGCGATGCAACATGGTCTTCTCCTCCAGCGTTTCAAAAATTGATTGAAACACAATGGAAGGAAGATGGGTAGCTAATCCAAACGGATCTGGATCAACTTAAATTCGCAACGCTCAACATTGTTGATGAGCTAGCTTGCCCTTTACTAAGCATCCAAGTTCGCGACGGATAGTGCATTTTCTTGAATAAAGATGCGGCGGGGTTCCACCTCATCGCCCATGAGCCGGCTAAACAAATCATCGGCATCAATAGCATTGTTAACGCGCACCTGCAGCAGAGACCGCGCTTCAGGATCCAATGTTGTTTCCCAAAGCTGTTCGGCATCCATTTCGCCCAACCCTTTATAGCGCTGAAGCGTAAGGCCCTTACGAGCGGTTTCGAACAACAGATCAATAAACATGGTTGGGCCGGTTAGTTGCTCGCCCTTGTCTTTTCTACGCAGTGTTGGCACTTCATCGAAAACCTCGGAAAGCGCTGGCGCAAGCTTATTGAGCGCCCGTGCATCCGCTGAATTGATGAGCGCTGCATCCAATATTTGCGCTTCCTTCACGCCGCGAACGGTGCGTTCAAAAATAAAACCGCCATCGCCTTCGTTCGATGTGTTTAGGCGACCAGTCCAGCCGCGCTCTGTTTCTTCCGAAATCATATCGAGCCGCTCGGCCGTCTTTTTGGCCACCGCGTCCGCGCGCGCCAAATCATTCAATACGCCAGCATCCAATGCGCCGCCAATAACCGCTTGTTCGACCACAGCATGATTGTAGCGCGAATGCAGCCCCGCAAGTAGCGTACGCATCATCAACGCCACATCGACAATGGATTTTACATCCTGGCCAGAGCGTACCTCACCGTTTTTCATTTCAAGCGTTGCTTCTTCCAGACCCACATCGACGAGGTAGTCTTCAAGTGCTTTTTCGTCTTTCAGATATTGCGATGAGCGGTTGCGGACCACTTTGTAGAGTGGTGGCTGTGCAATATAAAGATGGCCGCGCTCTATCAACTCAGGCATCTGGCGGAAAAAGAACGTCAGAAGCAGTGTTCTGATATGCGCGCCGTCCACATCCGCATCCGTCATGATGATAATCTTATGATAGCGCAATTTGTCGGCTGCAAACTCGTCCTTGCCAATGCCAGTACCAAGTGCTGTGATTAAAGTTCCCACTTGATCGGAACCCAGCATGCGATCAAACCGAGCGCGTTCCACATTCAAAATTTTGCCGCGCAGTGGCAATATGGCTTGGTTCTTTCGGCTCCTGCCCGATTTAGCAGAACCGCCCGCTGAATCGCCCTCAACGATAAAGATTTCAGAAAGCGCCGGATCTTTTTCTTGGCAGTCCGCCAACTTGCCAGGAAGCGACGTTATATCGAGTGCGCCTTTGCGGCGGGTCAGCTCACGTGCCTTGCGCGCTGCTTCGCGCGCTGCAGCGGCTTCAACGACCTTGGACACCAATATTTTGGCTTCGGCTGGGTGCTCTTCGAGCCATTCCGACAAGGTCTCGTTGACCAGGCTTTCAACAACAGGCCGAACTTCTGAAGAGACCAATTTGTCTTTCGTTTGCGACGAGAATTTTGGATCGGGGACTTTAACCGACAGAACGCATGTTAAGCCTTCACGACAATCATCGCCGGTCAGGTTCACTTTTTCTTTTTTCAAAATGCCAGATCGATCAGCATAACCAGTCACCTGCCTTGTCAACGCACCGCGGAAACCAGCCATATGGGTGCCGCCATCGCGTTGCGGTATGTTGTTGGTGAAGCACAATACGTTTTCATTGTAGCTGTCGTTCCACCACAAAGCGACTTCAACAGTAATGCCGTCTTTTTCGCCAATAATGTAAACCGGGTCCTCGATCAGCGCTTTCTTTGTGCGATCGATGTAACGGACAAACTCTTTCAAGCCGCCTTCATAAATTAGCTCAACTTCTTTGACATCGGCATGTCTTTTATCCGACAAAAGAATGCGAACACCTGAGTTCAAAAATGCCAATTCGCGCAAACGATGCTCTAGCGTATCGAACTTGAACTCAATATTGGTGAATGTCTCGTCAGATGGCATGAATGTGACTTCAGTACCGGTATATTCGCCTGCATCGCCAACTTCTTTGAGAGGCGCATCTGAAACCCCATGTGTGAAGCTCATCTCATGGAATTTACCCGCGCGTCCGATGCGCAATTTCAGCGATACTGAAAGCGCATTGACAACAGACACACCCACGCCGTGCAGACCACCAGAAACCTTATAGGAGTTCTGGTCAAACTTACCGCCAGCGTGCAGCTGGGTCATAATCACTTCGGCGGCAGAAATGCCCTCCTCGGGGTGAATATCAACCGGAATACCGCGTCCATTGTCGGTGACGGTCACAGATCCGTCCGCGTTGAGCGTTACTGTAACAAGATCCGCATGACCAGCTAGCGATTCATCAATCGCATTGTCGACGACCTCATAGACCATGTGATGCAAGCCAGAGCCATCATCAGTATCGCCAATATACATGCCCGGACGTTTGCGTACAGCATCTAACCCTTTGAGAACTTTGATAGAATCGGCGCCATATTCTGCCGCATTCTCAGGCTCAATGTTTTCCGGTGTATCGTTCATCTAGACTGTCTTTCTGCGCGGCATTGGCCGCTAATCCCAATTTTTTGTCGTGATTGTGCAAATCGTCGAATCACGTCCCCAATATGCTCTAATATATAGGCTTTTTGGCCTGAAAAACCAAATCTGAAGGGCGTTTATTCGCGATTCTGTACAGCCATTTCAAACCAATCAACAAAGAGATGTTTCACACCCCTGTAAAAGCCATTCCGAAGAAACGAAAAGCGATCGGCGTTGAGGGGTTTTTTGGGAGACTTGAAAGGCCCAATAGAGCGAGTTTTTGTGGATTAAAAGGGACCGTCTGCCGGCTCCCATAGCTCAATCGGATTACCCTCGGGATCATGAATGCGAGCAAACCGGCCAATACCGGGGGCATCCCAGTCTGCGCTTGTCTTTACTTCGATGCCAGCAGCATTCAATTGGGCAATCATGGCATCCATATCGCGGACCCGAAAATTCAACATTGCTTGTTTTTCAGTAGGGAAATAGTCGGTGTCTGCCTTAAATGGAGAGAATGCAGTGAAACCAGCTTCCTGTTGCCAGATGGGTTCTCCGCCAACGCCCAAATGTTCCAGATACCAGGCGCTTAAGGCTTTCGGATCCTTTGCCCTGAAAAAGAAACCGCCAATTCCCGTAACTTTTTCCATCATGTATCTCCCTCGATTGCCGCAACAGTCTCCGTTTATCTTAGAATGCGCTAGATAAGGCCTTTGCACCAATCAATTTCTAAGTTATTCCTTTTACGTAAACGTTATATTGAAATGTCCCTCGATTGCAGCGCCAAAAAACAGACAAGGAAAACCAAATGAACCTGTGGTTTCGCACATTGCTTGTTTATCTATTTGCCCATTTTCGCCCGAAGGCCGATGTGATGGACGAGCTGAGGTTGCCGCTGCGTGTTTGGCCAACAGATATCGATGTTGCTGTGCATATGAATAATGGACGCTATCTGTCACTCGCTGATTTGGGTCGATGGGATTTGATGATCCGCATCGGTTTTTGGAAAACCATGCGAAGTAATGGTTGGCATCCAGTCGTTGGCGCGTCAAAAATTTGGCATCGACGATCGCTGCAACCCTTCCAGAAATTTGAACTCACTACCCAATTGCTATTTTGGGATGAAAAATGGACCTATATTGAGCATCGCTATGAGGGCGTCGGCAAACATGCTGGCACACTCTATTGTCGTGTTGTGATCAAGTCCCTTTTCTTGCATGGGCGTGAAAAAGTACCGAGCGCCGATCTGATTTCCGCCTTCGGATATGATGGTTCGTCACCGCCAAGAGACGAGGCTCTGGTGGCTGCGTTGGCATGAGCGCTGCGCGCTTTATTAGATGGGCACGGGCCATCTTCGATAAACGTCCGCAATAGCAGCTTTGATATCGTCGTTAAGCACGACATCTTTGGCTGCGATGTTGGTTTTCAACTGTTCCATACTGGTCGCGCCGATGATGGCAGAAGTCATGAATGCGCGCTCTAGGCAAAAGGCAATTGCCATTTGCGATGGATCCAAATTGTCCTGCTTGGCAATTTCCAAATAGGCCGCCACCGCTGGTTTCGAGAACTCGGTATAGCGACCATTCATATCTGGATTGAGCGTCATACGGCTGCCTTCAGGCACGTTTCCGCCTTCATACTTGCCTGTTAAGACACCGGCCGCGAGCGGCGAGAACGCCAGCAACCCTATATCTTCGTGAATTGCCACTTCTGCCATATCCAGATCAAAATGCCGACAAAGTAATGAATACTCATTTTGAATTGAGACCGGGCGCGGCAGCGCCGAGTTTTCCGTCAATTTAGCATATTGCGCCGTGCCAAAAGCTGTCTCATTGGAAAGACCGATTTCTCGAACTTTTCCCTCTTTTACCAGCTCAGCAAGTGTCTCCAGTATCATGGTAATATCATCTATCGCTTGCTGCCCATTGGCGTTTTCGGGTGCAAAATTCCAATGGTTGCGAAAGTGATAGTGTCCGCGATTGGGCCAATGAATTTGATAAAGATCGATATAATCTGTTTGCAAACGTTTGAGCGAATTCTCACATGCGCGTTTGATTTTTCCTGGGCTGTAGCCAACGCCATTTTCAATGTAAGGCCGACCAGGACCAGCAACTTTTGTCGCCAGAACAATATCGTCGCGCTTTTTGCGCCCAGCAAACCATGTGCCAATAATTGTCTCTGTGTCGCCATAGGTCTCAGCGCTCAACGGCGTAACCGGATAAAGTTCGGCGGTATCAAAGAAATTGACGCCTTGGCTGACCGCATAGTCCATTTGATCGTGACCTTCAGCCTCGGTGTTCTGTGTGCCCCATGTCATGGTGCCCAAGCAGATTTCACTCACCCTAATGTCGGTGCGGCCAAGCGGATTGTATTTCATGATAGTCCCCATTATCGATATTGAGAGCATAAATAGGATAGTCGAGCCCGTGCCGCCACCAATTCTTTATTCTTTTCGTCGTTGCCCCTATGCCATGCGCGCTCGAATGGCGATTTTATCTGCGGGTATTGAGGTAGAGTTGCGAGAAATTTTGCTCAA
>JBCDFK010000101.1:0-7074 GCA_039178065.1 Pseudomonadota bacterium
ATACCGGGAAGCGCCAGGAAACATTGAAGCCGAGCAAGCCCTCTTGGGCGCTATTCTGGTCAACAATGACGCGTTTTACCGGGTTTCTGATTTCTTGAAGCCAGAACACTTTTACGAACCCCTGCACCGCCAAATATTTGAAGTTGCCGGACAGCAAATCCGCATGGGCAAGACATCCAATCCCGTTACAATCAAGACATTTCTACCAGCCGACGAGAAACTTGGCGAAATAACAGTTGCACAGTATCTAGCCCGCCTCGCCTCAGAAGCCGTTACCATTATCAACGCAGAAGACTATGGTCGCGCGATCTATGATCTTGCCATTCGGCGCGCGCTCATCGGTATTGGCGAAGATATGGTCAATATTGCATTTGATGCACCGGTTGAAATGCCCCCGCGCGAGCAGATTGAGGATGCAGAGCGCCGCCTTTTCGAATTGGCGGAAACAGGTCGCTATGATGGCGGCTTCCAACCCTTTACAGATGCGCTTCGAACCGCGATTGATATGGCCAATGAAGCTTATCAGCGCGAAGGTAAGCTCTCTGGCATCGCAACCGGCCTTAAATCCATGGACGAAAAAATGGGTGGATTGCAAAGATCTGACTTGATCGTTCTAGCTGGACGCCCGGGCATGGGCAAAACCTCTCTTGCCACAAACATTGCTGCCAATATTGCTGCGGCTTATCGCGGCGAACAACAGTCTGATGGCTCTATGAAAGCAGCTGATGGTGGCGTTGTGGGCTTTTACTCGATTGAGATGTCCGCAGAGCAATTGGCAACGCGTATTCTGTCTGAAGTTGCCGAAGTTTCTTCATCAAAAATTCGGCGCGGCGAAATCAACGAAGCCGATTTCGAGCAACTGGTTACAACATCAAATCAGATCCAAAAGATGCCACTCTATATCGATCAAACCGGTGGCATATCCATCGCCCAGCTTGCGGCGCGCGCACGTCGGCTTAAGCGCCAAAAGGGTTTGGATGTGATGATTGTCGACTATATCCAGCTGATGACGGGTTCAGGAAAATCCAACGCAAACCGGGTGCAGGAAATCACTGAGATCACTACGGGGCTGAAAGCGCTGGGCAAAGAGCTGAACGTGCCCATTATTGCCCTCTCCCAGCTTTCGCGGCAGGTGGAAAGCCGTGATGATAAGCGTCCGCAGCTGTCGGACCTTCGTGAATCAGGTTCTATCGAGCAGGATGCCGATGTGGTGCTGTTTGTGTTCCGCGAAGAATATTACGTGCAAAACATGGAACCGCGTCGTTCGCCAGAAGATTTCAAGAACGATATCAAGAACGAGGAATACATCGCCTGGGAAGAAAAAATGAACAAAGTACGCGGCACGGCGGATGTAATCATCGCCAAGCAGCGCCACGGCCCCACCGGGACTGCCCGGCTTGGCTTCCAAGCTATGTTCACACGCTTTAGCGATTTGGCTGAAGAAGATCATTTGCCTGAGCAGCACTAACCAACGTTTGCTTGCAATTCGTACCCATTCAGCATAAATGCGAACGTAACATGAACATCTTTTACACTCAACGCGATGGCGATGATGGAAATCCATAAAAATGGCGTAGATTCCCGTATCGCTGGCGGCAGGTTGACTATCAGTCTCGATGCATTGGTCGCCAATTATGGTGTGTTGCGCGATCGCTCCGGCGCCGCAAAATGTGCAGCGGTTGTCAAAGCCAATGCCTATGGGTTAGGCGCTAAGCAAGTCGTAAAGGCATTGTGGAACGCCGGGTGTGATACTTTTTTCGTTGCCATGCCAGACGAAGGTTTTGTCATAAAGCGCCTCTTTCCAAACGCGACCATTTACGTGCTGAACGGTATCCATGAAGAATCAGTTGCGAACGTTGCCGAAGGTGGCTTGGTGCCGGTACTCGGTAGCTTAAAGCAAATCGAACTATGGGCTGACTATTGGGAACGTCATGGATCCCGTCGTCCCTGCGCCATACAAGTCGATACCGGCATGAATCGCATCGGCCTGTCAGTGGAAGAAGCCATAGCTTTTCGTAAGCGCAATATGAAAGAACACATTGTCACGCCCATGCTGATTATGACCCACTTGGCATGTGCTGACGAGCCAAATCACCCGCTGAACGCGGCACAACTTGATTCTTTTCAAATAGTTGCCAAGGCTTTTGACGATATCGATTCAAGCCTGTGCAATTCTGCGGGCCTTTATATGGGACCAGATTATCTATTTGATGTCACTCGCCCTGGCATCGCTCTATATGGCGGCGAAGCGGTCAATGGTTCACCGACAGCGCTGCGCCCAGTGGTGAAGCTTGAGGCGCGCATTGCGCAAGTCCGTCATGTGAAAAAGAGCGAAACTGTTTCTTACGGCGCCACGCACAAGCTGGAACATGACGCAAAAATTGCGACGGTATCTGTGGGTTATGCGGATGGATATCCCCGCGCCGGTTCGTCGGCAGGTGTCGCTTTGCGTCAGGCGCTTCCTACCGGCGCACATGGGTTTATCGGTGGTAAAAACGTACCACTTATCGGACGCATGACGATGGATCTGTGCATGTTCGATGTAACTGAGGTGTCGGACGAGCATCTTAGTAATGGTTGGATTGAGCTAATTGGGGACAATATTTTGATTGATGAGGCAGCTCGAGCTGCGGGCACTATTGGATATGAACTCCTTACAAGCTTAGGGCAGCGCTATGAACGTCGTTATATTTCAGGTGAGATTTAGGATTGGCTAAAAAACCTCGAGCATCGTTCGTTTGCCAGAATTGCGGCACTGTCCATACTCAGTGGCAGGGCAAATGCGATGGTTGCGGTGAGTGGAACACCATTGTCGAAGACAATCCATTGGCTGGCATCGGTGGCGGCCCCGGTCGCGCTCCCAAAAAAGGGCGCGTGGTTCCTTTGACGACCCTCGATGGTGAAACTGAGGATGCGCCGCGCATTGTTTCGCGCGTTGCAGAATTGGACCGAGTGACCGGCGGCGGATTTGTTAGAGGGTCCGCCGTTTTGCTTGGTGGCGAACCTGGCATTGGAAAATCAACGCTGTTGATGCAAGCCGCTGCGGCGCTTTCTCGCGCGGGTCATCACGTGATTTATGTTTCTGGCGAGGAGGCCGTCGCGCAAGTACGTTTGCGCGCGCAACGCCTAAGGGCGGCCGATAGCGATGTTCAACTTGCCGCCGAGACGAATGTTGAAGACATTCTTGCCACCCTCGCCTCATCTGATAAGCGCCCTGATCTAGTCATATTGGATTCGATACAGACGCTTTGGACAGACAGTGTAGAATCGGCGCCGGGCACCGTGTCGCAAGTACGTTCTTCGGCACAAGCGATGATCAAATATGCCAAATCGACCGGCGCAGCCGTAGTGATGGTCGGTCATGTTACCAAGGAAGGCAACATTGCCGGCCCACGTGTTGTCGAACACATGGTCGATGCTGTCATCCAATTTGAGGGGGATGGAAGCCATCAATATCGCATTTTGCGTGCACTGAAAAATCGATTCGGCCCTACCGACGAGATTGGTGTGTTTGAGATGATGTCTACTGGACTGAGGCAAGTAGCCAATCCATCGGAATTGTTTCTTGGTGAGCGGGCGGGTAATTCGCCTGGCACTGCAGTATTTGCGGGCATGGAGGGAACACGGCCGCTGCTGGTGGAAATACAGGCGCTTGTGGCCCCCACCACACTCGGAACACCGCGCCGTGCTGTGGTTGGCTGGGATTCAGCGCGTCTTGCCATGATTATCGCCGTTTTGCAGGCGCACTGCGGCGTCAATCTCGGTCAACACGATGTCTACCTGAATGTTGCAGGTGGATACCGAATTTCAGAGCCTGCAGCTGATTTAGCTGTGGCTTGTGCACTTATATCATCGCTCGCTGGACTTGCCCTACCAACCGATTGTGTTTATTTCGGCGAGGTAAGTCTTTCAGGATCGGTCAGACCTGTGCCGCATGCGGGACAACGTTTGAAAGAAGCGGAAAAACTGGGGTTCAAGTCAGCAGCATTGCCGGCTGGAAGCTCAGACATTCCAAAGCGATCCAAGGAAGAGCTGTACGAAACGGAGAAATTAGTGGATCTGGTCGTACGAATTGCAGGCGGAAAAACGCTCACTCACGAGCGTGATGAGGAAAACTAAGAGTGAATTTGCACTCAAGCATGCCAAATGGCATTAGGATCGTTTAGCTGAAACGCCTTCGGGGACAGGTCAATCTTCAGGAAAACCAATTTATGTCGATCACATTATTAGATGGCTTGTTTGTTGGCCTAGTACTACTCTCTGCAATATTGGCAATGGTGCGCGGCTTTTCGCGCGAAATTTTGTCCATTGCATCATGGATTGCTGCAGCAGCGGCGGCCTATTTGTTTTACCAACAATTGGCGCCATATCTTGAATCCTATGTGGGCGAAGGTGTCATTGCCAATATTGTAGCGGCCGGCTTAATCTTCATCGTTGCCTTGATCATTGTGACGCTTGTAACGATGCGTATCGCCGACATGATCATTGACAGTCGCATTGGCCCGCTCGATCGCACGTTGGGTTTTGTATTTGGTGCCGTTCGCGGCATCATAGTGGCGGCAGTAGCCGTGTGGTTCCTGGGATTTTTCATCGGGGATCGCGAAGTTGGTTGGATTGACAATGCGAAATCCAAACCGTTTTTAAGTGAAGTTGCCAATCGCCTGATCAATCTACTGCCTGAAGACCTTGATGCGGTTATTTCGGGTGGTCTTGAAAATTCAACAACGGACAATTGAACATGAACCATTTGCCGGACCACGAAGCCGACGATCACTTTCATGATGAGTGCGGTGTATTTGGAATTTTCGGCAGACTGGATGCTGCATCATTCACAACGCTTGGATTGCATGCTCTCCAGCACCGAGGTCAGGAAGCTGCAGGCATTGTTTCTTTCGACAATGGACAGTTCAATATTGAACGACATGTGGGCCTGATCGGCGACACCTTCACGAAGGAATCGGTCATTGCCCGCCTGCCCGGTGACCGCTCCATCGGGCATACAAGATCCGCGACCACAGGCGGCTCATCGCTGCGCAATATCCAACCACTCTTTGCAGAACTAGATGGCGGTGGATTGGCCGTCGCGCACAATGGCAATATCACCAATGCATTGACAGTTCAGCGCGAATTGCAGCGTCGCGGGGCTATTTTCTCGTCAACTTCTGACACTGAGACCATTTTGCACTTAGTAGCGCTCAGCGAAGAGAAAAACATCCTCGACAAGTTCTCCGATGCCGTTCGCCAGTTGGAGGGTGCTTTTTCACTTGTAGCACTTACATCAAAGAAAATGATCGGCTGCCGCGATCCATTGGGTATCAGGCCGCTTGTACTCGGTGATCTGGATGGTTCGTTCATATTGGCGTCTGAGACGTGCGCGCTGGATATTATGGGCGCGCGCTATGTGAGAGATGTTGAGCCCGGCGAAGTGGTGGTCATCACCGAAACGGGGTTGGAAAGCCATTTTCCGTTTGAGAAGCGCACTAATACCAAGTTCTGTATTTTTGAGTTTGTCTATTTTTCGCGTCCAGATTCATTTGTTCAAAATGAGAGTGTTTATGCAGTGCGTAAGCGCATAGGCGAGGAATTAGCGCGAGAACAGCAGGTTGACGCTGATATTGTAGTTCCGGTGCCCGATTCTGGTACGCCGGCCGCTATAGGATACGCGCAAGCAGCATCCCTCCCCTTCGAGCTTGGCATAATTCGAAACCATTATGTTGGCAGGACGTTTATCTCACCCACTGACCACATCAGGCACATGGGCGTAAAACTGAAACACAATGCCAATCGCAAACTGCTGGAAGGTAAGCGCGTCATTCTAGTTGATGACTCAATCGTCCGCGGAACAACAAGTAAGAAAATCGTGGAAATGGTTCGCGATGCGGGCGCGCGCGAAGTGCATATGAGAATTGCTTCTCCGCCTACAATGTCGCCTTGTTTTTATGGCGTCGATACACCCGAAAAAGCAAAACTTCTCGCCTCACGCATGAGTGTGGAAGAAATGGCGGAACTCATTCGCGTGGATTCGCTTTCATTCTTATCTATTGATGGTCTTTATCGCGCGGTGGGTGAAGCAAAACGCAATAATGAAATGCCACAATTTTGCGATGCCTGCTTTACGAGCGAGTATCCGACCCGCTTGCTCGACCAAGATGGGTCAGACAATGTGCGCAAGCTTTCGCTACTGGCTAGCAATAATTAGGGTCCGATTATATGAGCATGGCTATTCCTGACCTTTCGGGCCGGTTGGCGTTGGTTACTGGCGCATCGCGCGGCATCGGCTATCAGATCGCACTACAAATGGCCGCAGCTGGTGCGGAGATTATTGCCGTCGCTCGCACGGTCGGCGGGCTTGAAGAGTTAGATGATTCAATCAAGGCCAATGGCGGCAAGTGCACCTTGGTTCCGCTCGACCTCAAAGATCACGACGGCATCGACCGGCTTGGCGGCGTTGTCGCGGAGCGTTGGGGTAAACTGGATATATTAGTGGCCAACGCCGGTGTTTTGGGCGCAATTACACCTGTGAATCAAATGAAAGCAAAGGCATTTGATGAGTTGATGAATGTCAATTTGACGAGCGTTTGGCGCTTAATGCGTACGACTGATCCGCTACTCAGGCAGTCTGATGCGGGCAGAGCTATCATACTGTCGTCAAGTGTTGCTCACACCGCGCGAGCGTTTTGGGGGCCTTATGCAGCTTCTAAAGCAGCGATTGAGGTTCTCGGCCGCACTTGGGCTGCGGAGTGCGAAAATACCTCGCTCTGTATCAATATCGTCAATCCTGGCGGCACGCGCACCCATATGCGTGCTCAAGCTATGCCAGGCGAAAACCCCGACAACCTGCCGACGGCTGAAGAGACAGCGCGCAAGATCATTCCAATCTGTGCACCCGACCTGACGGTGGCTGGAAAGCTTTGGGATGTGCCCACGCAAAGTTGGAAAGAGTATCGAATTCCCGATTGACCGCACCGGTGGCTGATCGGATCATCAACACCAGCAGGCAAGCCCAAAATACCAATGTCAATACGGCACCTATTGGGAAGTAGTCTATGATATCGGTAGACACGAGAACGTAAG
>JBCDFK010000102.1:0-7041 GCA_039178065.1 Pseudomonadota bacterium
ATTACTGGCCGCTTTGGCTGATTGTTGTGCCTCATAATTGAGGTGCCGAAAGGAAAATATTATGCAATCGCAGCACACGGTTACAGCATTTGAAGACGACATGAATTATCTCACCCACAAAATTGCAGGGATGGGTGGGCATGCGGAAAAAATGATAAGAGACTCAGTAAAAGCGCTGATTGACGCTGATATTGATTTGGCTAAGGAAGTTGTCCGCGATGACCTTGTGCTCGATGATGGCCAACGAGACATTGATGACAAAGCGGTTTTGCTTATCGCGCAACGTCAACCTATGGCAAATGATTTGCGCGAGGTTTTTGCAAATATCCGTATTTCGTCAGATCTTGAGCGCATTGGTGATATGGCCAAAGGTATTGCCAAACGGGTTAGCTCGATTACTGAGCACACACATGGCGTAAAACTTGCGCGCGGCATTGAACATTTGAGCGAACTCGCATCTGCACAGCTCAAAGAAGTCTTGGATTGCTATGGCACTCGCAACGTTGAAAAAATTGAAGCGATCAGAGAACGTGACGAAGAAATCGACGCAATGTACACGTCGCTGTTTCGCGAACTTCTGACCTACATGATGGAAGATCCGCGCAACATTACAACCTGTACCCAATTGCTGTTCTGCGCAAAAAACATTGAACGGATTGGTGATCATGCGACGAATATTGCTGAAGCTGTATATTATATGGTGAAGGGCGAGAAGCTCGACAATTATCGTCCGAAAGAAGACAAGACGCACCGGGTTTCGGTGGAATAGATCGCATTTAGATAAGAGGACGAAATCATGGGCGTTAAGCCACACGTGATGGTTGTCGAAGATGAAGAAGCATTGTGCATTCTTCTTAAATACAATCTTGAAGCAGAGGGTTATGCCGTCACTATCGTTATGCGCGGTGATGAAGCCGAAGAAACTCTTCGTGAAAACCAGCCGGATCTTCTCGTGTTGGATTGGATGCTGCCGGGTCTTAGCGGCATTGAGCTCTGTCGGCGTTTGCGCGCAAGATCTGAAACACAGGACATTCCTATCATCATGCTGACAGCGCGCGGAGAAGAAAGTGAGCGCATTCGCGGTCTCTCCACAGGCGCAGACGACTATGTTGTAAAGCCATTTTCGACGCCCGAACTATTGGCGCGCGTCCGCGCAATGTTGCGCCGAGCAAAACCGGAAGTCGTTGCCAGCCGATTGCGGGTAGGCGACATTGAGTTGGACCGCGCAGCGCACCGGGTTTACCGCAACGAACGCGAATTGAAGCTGGGACCAACTGAGTTTCGTTTGCTCGAGTTTTTCTTGCAGGCACCAGGCCGCGTATTTTCACGTGCGCAACTACTTGATGGAGTTTGGGGCGATAATATTTATGTTGATGATCGCACGGTCGATGTTCACATTGGCCGATTGCGCAAGGCGATAAACATTGGACGGGTCAAAGATCCAATCCGCACCGTCCGAAGTGCCGGGTATTCCCTCGAGCCTGCTCAAAGATAATCCAGTTCCCCAATTGAAAAAGGCGGTTAAAAACCGCCCTTTTCGCCCCACTTCAGTCCCCCGCCTTGTTTAGCGGTTCTTTCGGCGATCGTTTGGTTGTTGGAACGCCAATTTGCTATGATATGGGCAGTATGGTGAATTTTCCTTATTGACGTGGCCGCAAAAATAAAACTCGCCCTGCAATGGATCGCCATAAGGCCATTTGCACGTACAATCGTTGATTTCGGTCAGTTTGAGCTTAAGCGGCATCGGTGCCACCACATCTTCCGCATCTTGAAAAGGTGCATTATAAGCAACGATTTCATGATCCTGCTTAAGAGCAGTTGCGCCGATGGCATGCGTGGTCGAGGGCGCTGTACGTGTTGGCATGTTGAAGTTGCCAGACGACGAACCCGCAGAAGAGCCGCCAACGCTACCTGCACGCGATGAGCCGCCAGGATTAGGCGTACGGCGCACGCGTGGCGCGGAAGGTTTTGTTGATTTAGCACGGCCAGAAAGCTTCAAACGATGAACTTTTCCGATCACTGCATTGCGGCTTACACCACCAAGCTTTGCAGCAATCTGACTCGCGCTCAGACCTTCGGCCCAAAGTTTTTTTAGCATTTCTACGCGTTCGTCGGTCCAGCTCAAGATATTCTCCATCTATTTGAAGGGCAGAATCCATCTACGTTGCTCGGACCGCCTATTCATCGACCGGCTACTTTACTCAATACAAAGGATGTAATTCCCACCTGGCTTTGCGCCTTGCAGCAGAAGCTACAATGGCCGCTGACTCGTGATCAAGCGGAAGACCGTGATCTGGAATCATAAACTGTGGTTTTCCCCAACTTGGCAGCGAAGTGAGTCAAAAATGCATCACTTTATGGGACTTGCCCACAGCTTCGGCGCATCAAGAACAATTGACATAGTGAGCTTCTAGGCATTATTTGGTTTCTTCCGTCCGAATGGACGGTATTTTTATTTTAAGATTTGTCCAAATATTAAACTTAGATGAGCGACCTAATGAATTCGCAATCGCCATTATTTAATACCTATAATCGCGCACCAATTACAGTTGAGCGCGGCGAAGGCAGCTGGTTAATCGATAATAAGGGTGATCGATACTTGGATTTTGGAGGCGGAATTGCAGTCAGCGCGCTCGGCCATGCTCATCCGCATCTTGTCGAGGCGGTGAAGGCGCAGACAGAAAAACTCTGGCATACATCTAACCTTTATGAGATCCCAGGCCAAACCAAGTTAGCAGAGCGTCTGGTGGGCGCGAGCTTCGCCGATAAGGTGTTTTTCACCAACTCTGGTGCCGAAGCGCTTGAATGCGCCATTAAAACTGCGCGGCGCTATCATTACTCAAAGGGCAATGCTGAGCGTTACCGGATTTTGACTTTCGAAGGTGCATTTCACGGCAGAACACTCGCAACAATCGCCGCTGGCGGTCAAGAAAAGTACCTGGAGGGCTTTGGCCCCAAGGTGGATGGTTTTGATCAAACGCCTTTTGGCGATCATGAAGCGATGAAAGCGGCGGTCACCGATCAAACGGCGGCCATACTAGTTGAACCAATTCAGGGCGAGGGCGGTATACGCGAGGTGCCCAAGCAATGTCTTGTTGGCTTGCGGGAGCTCTGCGACGAAAAAGGCATCTTGCTAATCTTTGATGAGGTGCAAACCGGTATGGGGCGTACGGGCAAATTATTTGCATATGAAAATTCCGGTATTGAGCCAGATATTCTTGCGTCTGCAAAAGCGCTTGGTGGTGGATTTCCCGTTGGTGCCTGTTTGGCCACAGAAGAGGCCGCAAGTGGCATGGTGCCTGGCATTCATGGCAGTACCTACGCAGGTAACCCATTGGCTATGGCAGCTGGCAATGCAGTTCTTGATGTTATGCTTGAAGATGGATTCATCCACGGGGTGGCGACAAAAGCGCTTCGTTTCAAGCAAAGTCTTGCATCACTGGTTGATCGCTTCCCAGAGGTGTTTGCGGAAATTAGAGGTACAGGGCTGCTTCTCGGCTTAAAGTGTACCGCTACCAACACAGATGTTGTCAATGCGCTTTATGAAGAGCGCATGCTTACTGTGCCAGCCGGTGACAATGTTCTACGCCTTCTGCCACCTTTGAATATTACAGATGAGGAAATCTCTTTAAGCTTGCAGCGACTTGAAAATGCAGCTGAGAAAGTTTCATCGAACAATACCAAGCGCCAAAGCGCATAATTAATTCAATCATTTTTAGATTTGGAACACATTATGGCTCCTCGTCATTTCTTAGATATTTCCGCCGTTAGTGAAGGCAATTTGCGCGATATGATGAGCGCTGCGTCGGCGCGCAAAAAAGCGCAAAAAGCAGGCACGGCGGATCGCCCTTTGGAAGGCAAAGCGCTGGCGATGATATTCGAAAAACCGTCAACACGCACACGTGTCTCTTTTGATGTGGGGATGCGGCAACTTGGCGGCGAAACAATCATGCTCACAGGCAGCGAAATGCAGCTTGGACGCGATGAAACGATCGCTGATACCGCTAAGGTCCTTTCTCGCTTCGTTGACATCATTATGATCCGTACGAAAGAACATGATCGCTTAATGGAGCTAGCGGATGCTGCAACAGTGCCTGTAATCAATGGTCTTACAGACGACACGCATCCTTGCCAAATAATGGCAGACATTATGACCTACGAGGAGCATCGCGGCTCGGTTGCGGGCAAAAAGTTCGCCTGGACGGGTGATGGAAACAATGTGCTGCACTCAATGATAGAAGCGTCTGCCCGTTTTGGATTTGACTTGTCTGTTGCCGTACCAGAAGGCAGTAAGCCAGACCCTAAGTTTGAACAATGGGCTATGGCCAACGGTGGTCGTGTTGCCATCGGCACTGATCCTGAAACAGCTGTGAAGAACGCTGATGCGGTTGTGACGGACACTTGGGTATCTATGGGCCTTGAAGATCGCGCTCAAGGGCACAATGTTTTCATGCCTTACCAAGTCAATGAACACCTTATGGCCAAAGCGAACGATGATGCACTGTTTTTGCATTGTCTTCCTGCACACCGCGGCGAAGAAGTAACTGATGCGGTTATAGACGGACCTCAGTCAGTGGTGTTTGATGAAGCTGAAAACCGCATGCATATGCAAAAGGCGATCATTGAATGGTGTCTAAAAAATCCTAAATAGGCTTTGACAGACCCCAATCTCAATCATTGCTTATATGGCTTGGAAGAACATGACACAGATTAATGTGGCCGAAGGCGCATTGGCGCCTGCTAAAATAGATGAAGTAATTCCATTTCAGATCGATGGCTTGGATGCGCGCGGGCGCGCGGTTTTGTTTGGCCCAACGCTCACCGATATTTTGGGTCGACATGATTATCCAGAGCCGGTCGCTCGCCTTTTAGGTGAGATGGTTGTGCTGACTGTATTGCTGGGAACATCTCTCAAATTTTCTGGCAAAATGATTGTGCAGTCCCAAACCGATGGCCCCGTTTCGCTACTTGTTGTAGATTTCGTCGCACCCGATGCCATTCGTGCCTATGCGCGTTTTGATGTGGATAAAGTTGCCGGGGCAATTGAGGCGGGCAAAACCCAACCAATTGAAATGTTGGGCAAAGGCCTGTTGGCACTGACGCTCGATCAGGGCGAGTATATGAACCGCTACCAGGGTGTTGTCGCACTTGATGGGTCCACGCTCGAGGAAATCGCGCGGAATTACTTCAAGCAGTCAGAACAAATTCCAACCGAAGTGCGGATGGCTGTCGGTAAACTGACTGAGCGCGATGAAGATGGTGAGATTAAAACAACTTGGCGCGCAGGCGGCCTGCTCGCTCAGTTTTTACCAGAGTCAGAGGATAGGATTCGTCAACGCGACTTACATCCCGGTGATGCACCTGAAGGCACTGAGTTACCCTCTGACGACATTGAGGATGATGATGCATGGGCTGAAGTGAAGGCGCTTATCGGCACAATCGCTGATGAAGAGTTGCTGGATGAAAGTCTGGGCGCGCATGGCGTGCTGTATCGATTGTTCCATGAGCGCGGCGTTCGCGTCTATGAAGGCCAAGGTGTCGTGGACCGTTGTAGCTGCTCACGTGAAAAGGTAGCAGATGTTCTGAAGTCTTTTTCACCTGAACAGCGGGCTGAATCAGTAGAAAATGGCAAAATATCGATCGTTTGCGAATTTTGTTCTGCGTCATACGCCTTTGCTCCAGATGAGATCGATTAGAGCACGTACAAAAACATGAACAATATTTAACTTGCCTGCTGCCTGTTTCGCCTTAGGTTTGAAACAACGGAGTTGCACTGCATGTTAAAGTCGGTTGAACAGCCCGTTGACAATTCGCTTGCTGAAGAGCGAGTGGATCAACGGCCAAAGCAAAATCGCAGTTTGCTGGTCAGCAGCATACGGGCATTTGCGCAAATTGCGCTGATGATCGGGATAATTGCAGGTGCAATTGCTGTGATGAATAATCTCATCGCAGCAAAGCCAGAGCGTTCCGGCCGCCCGCAATTTGATGTGGTGTTGCCTGTTCAAGCCGCCGATGTGACACTGGCTGACCAGCGTCCATTGGTCCGATTGTTCGGCGAAATTGTAGCTGCGCGCTCCATAGATATTCGCGCTTCGGTCGCAGGCGAAGTTACGTCTGTAAATCCAGATCTAAGCACTGGTAGCTTTGTTGAGCAGGGCGAAGAACTATTCACGATTGATCGTTTCGATTTTGAATCTGCGCTTGCAGAAGCCGAAGCAGATCTAAAACAAACCGACGCTACGATTGCAGAAAACAACGCGACAATTGCACTTGAAAAAACGCAACTTGCCTTCGCTCAAACTCAACTGGAATTTGCTCGATCGGATCTGGAGCGCGCCACGCAGTTGCGGCAACGCGGCACGTTAACCCAAAGAGATGTCGATGATCGCGAATTGGTAGTCAGCCAGCGTGATCAAACAGTGGACCAGCGTCTCAACAATATCGAAATTGCTGAAGCGCGCCTGGCGCAGCAATTGGCAGGTCGTCAGCGTCTGGAACTAGCATTGCAACGCGCCGAACGCGATCTCGTCAACACTGTGGTGACGGCGCCATTCCCGGGCATAGTTCGAACATCGACCGTAGAAATTGGCCGTATTGTCTCTTCTAACGATGTGACCGTCTCCATGTATGACGACAATATGCTCGATGTGCGCTTCACATTAACCGACGCTCAATATGGTCGGATCGCTACCGATGAAGACCCATTGGTCGGACGCGACGTTGATCTGATTTGGACTGTTGGCGGTATTGATTATGACTATACAGGATTGGTTTCCCGCATCGGCGCTGACATTGCCTCAGAGCGCGGTGGGGTCGACGTCTTTGCCCGACTGGCAGTCGATGAGAATGTGCCGGTTCAACTACGTCCGGGTGCATTTGTTGAAGTGGCTGTCCCTGATCGACTCTATCCTAATGCGGCACGGGTGCCAGAGACCGCAATTTTCGACGGTGACACTGTCTACAAAATTGTCGAAGGCCAATTGAGGGCGCAGAAAATTCAGCTCGCCGCATATGATGGTGCCGACGCTATTGTCATTGAGG
>JBCDFK010000103.1:0-7037 GCA_039178065.1 Pseudomonadota bacterium
GCGCAGATGCTCTTCGTCATCAGCAAAAAGTATCGTACTCATTCCGCAGCCTCGCGCGCGCTTTGCTGGTCATCAACATTCAACGAAACTGTGAACTCGGCACCGCCTTCATCATGATTGGTTGCGCTCAAATTCCCACCAAAATCACGCACAATATTATAGGAGATAGAAAGGCCCAACCCTAGTCCTTTGCCGGGGTCTTTGGTTGTAAAAAAAGGGTCAAATAAGAGTTTGAGCACATCGTCGCTCAATCCAGGTCCATGATCGCGCACAATCAATTTTGCCTGCTTTTTCGTGGCGACAACTTTCAAGTCAATATTTGGGCGCTCATCATCATGCATGGCATCGAGCGCATTGCTGATCAGATTAACAACCACGTGCTGCAAACGCACCTGGCCGCCAACAACGATTACATCAACCGTCGGTCGATCAAAATTGATAATAGTATTGAGCCCAGACAACCGTGGTTGCATCAGCGCCAGCGCATCATCGATAATGGCGAGAAGCGAAACAGGCTTTGCTTCTTCCTGCGGTCTTCGAGCAAAATTGCGCAAGTGTTTGGCGATGGACGACATGCGGTCAGCCAGCGAAGAAATGTGGCGCACATTACCTTCCGCATCATCAGACCTGCCGCGCTGCAAGAAAGTGACGGCATTTTCTGCATAGGCCTTCACAGCGGCCAATGGCTGATTAAGCTCATGGGAAATTGCCGCAGACATCTGACCAAGCGCTGCAAGTTTACCCGCCTGAATGAGTTCAGTTTGGGTTTTGCGCAATTGTTGTTCAGCTGTTTTGCGCTCCTCCACCTCGGCGATCAGCTGCGTATTGGCTTCATTGAGTTCGGCTGTCCGCTCTGCCACACGGCGCTCCAACAGCTCTTGCGCTGCGTGCTGCGCTGCCAGTTTCTCCGCCTGGCGGGTGCGCCGTTGCCACATTAATGCAGAAAGAACCGCGGCAAGAAGAACCAGAAGCAAAAGACTGAGGGCTGTGGTACGCGCTAGCGCAAATGCATCGCTTGTCGGCGTTAAAATTGTAACCCGCCAACCCGCACGTGCTATCAATGAAGTCGACGACACATAGCTTTGGGTTGTCTCACCATCATCGATTTCGATCACCGATAGTTTGTCTTCAAGCGGCTCTGATCGGTTTGGCAAAGATGTCAATTGAGAAACTGGAAACTGATTTGCCGCCTCTATCAGTGCCATCCGCGCTGGCGACAATGGCGTCATAGCGCGAAAATTCCAGTCGGCGCGGCTGGACATGAAAACAATATCATTTGCATCGCGCACAATGATTTCCGCTGGACCAGACCGCCACGTGGCTTCAAATTGATCGACCGAGAACTTGACCGCCACGACGCCGTTGATCCGCAAATTATCGCGCACCGGCGAAGCATAGAAAAAACCACGTTCACCGCTTTGGGTACCAAGCGCATAGTATTGGCCTAAACCACCCGCCACCGCTTGACTGAAGTAGGGCCTGTAAGACAGTTCATTATTGGCAGAACCATCAATTGGCGGGACGGCAACCAAGGCATTTCCATCTGCATCCTCCAGATAAACACCACTAGCGCCCAACGCGATTGCAGTCTCTTCCAACAATTGTTCGGCACCCTCTTTCAGCGCTGGATCATTTGGATCAGCCAAGAGCGCCCGAATTTCCGGACGTGCCGCTATCAGGTTTGGTATCGGCGCATGTCGCTGTAAGGTCAGGCGCAAGCCTTCAACAGCGAGACGCAATGTTGCCGCCTGATTAGCACCCGCTTGAACAAGAAAATAATGCTCAATTCTCGGTAGAGCGAGAAAAACAAGCAGCGAAAGCGCAGAACATAGCGCTACCAACGCCATCCGTATTTTCCTGCTACTTGAGCGCATTCTTGCCAAAATTGTCATCGCTCAGACCCTAGTCGCTTACAATCCGTCACGCAAAGTCGTTCATGGTGCAAATGTAGAACAGATAAAATTACGCAAACGCAAGTTACTAATCCTTAAGGGAAATTTACCATTAACCATTTGTTAGGACGCTCGTGAGATTTTAGGACAGAACTCCACGGGCCACGGTCTCCTCCCAAACGCGGTCCGCGTACTCGGGCGATCTGCAATTAGGTCGCCCGTTTTTTCGGACAATTTCATAGTCAAGTGAACGCATTCGCTAATTGTCGATTATGCGCAAAAGCATGTCTTCAATATATGGTCGCTGCTCATCAAACGGTCGATCGGTCACATAGTTCATCTTGTTGCCGCTGGCGAGCTGGGCATATCCATGCGCCAATGACCATAGTGCCGTTACGTCGCGCCATCCCTCTTCAGTTTGAAATGCCGCCTGACCACGCACCTTCGCCACTGAGTTAACCAGTACAGAAAAAGTAGCCTCGCCGTTTTTCTGGAGTTCTTCATATTTCATCTGATGCGCGTGGCCGCCAAACATCAGATTGAACAGCTGCGGATTGTTGATGCCGAAATGCACATAGCCAACACCAGCCGCAATCAGCTGCGCCCTGGGGTCTGGCGGCGCAGTTTTCTGCAATGCTTGCAGTTCATCGGTAAGCCGCGCGAATCCCCTCGCCGCAAGTGCCTGCAACAGGGCCTCTGTATCTGAAAAGTGATGCGCTGGCGCTGCATGGCTCACACCGGCGCGCTTTGCACAGCCACGCAATGAGAACTTTTCTGGGCCTTTATCTACGAGCTCTTCTTCAGCAGCCGCAAGCAATGCATTGCGCAAATCTCCATGGTGATATTCGGCTTTTTTTGCCATGATCATCTCTCCGATTCGCCACAAGGTAATTGGAAACTTTACGGCCGTCAAAATTGAGCAAACGAATCGACTATTGCAAACCAATTATCTTTACATTGTAAATTTAATACTGGACTTGCAATCTTGGGCCAGCTGATTGAAATTGCAGCAAAAGGAAACAGCAATGAGTATGACTAAAACAGCAGTAATTACTGGCGCAGGCACCGGCATAGGAAAGGCATCAGCCTTTACACTGGTACGAGAAGGATGGAATGTCGCATTTATCGGGCGACGCAAAAACTTGCTCGAAGAGGCAATTGCAGAACTTGAAGAAAATGCTAGCCAATGCATGGCCGCGCCCTGCGATGTTGCCGACATGGGTGATGTCGACAAAGCGTTTGATCAGATTGCAGAAACATTCGGGCGAATTGACTTGCTGTTCAACAATGCAGGACTTGGACTGAAGCCGAAAACCATTGACGAATACACTTTTGAAGACTGGAACAATCTTGTCAATGTCAATTTAACTGGTTCATTTTATTGCGCGCGCGCTGCTTTCCGGCATATGCGAAACCAAGATCCTCAAGGCGGTCGCATTATCAACAATGGTTCAATATCGGCCTATACACCGCGCCCTGGTTCTGCAGCCTATACGACTGCGAAACACGGCATTAGCGGCCTCACCAAAACCATCGCGCTGGACGGTCGACCCTTTGACATCGCTTGCGGTCAAATCGATATCGGCAATGCACTAACCGAGATCGCCATGCCTATGACCCAAGGCACCATGCAAGCTCATGGCGAAATTGCTGTTGAACCGACAATTGAGCCGCAAAAAGTTGCCGACGCCATCTTGCACATGGCATCGCTGCCGCTTGATGCTAACATTTTGAACATGACAATAATGGCGACTAAAATGCCCTTTGTCGGCCGCGGGTAAGCAATGCCTGACGAAACAATTACAATAAGGGTTGAACCTGCCAATTTACCCGATAGCGAATGGTGTTTGGCGCAATACTATTCGGAACTCGCAGAGCGCTTTGACGAGGGGTTCGATCCAAATCTGAAAAACAAGTTCGACCCCGCCGAGATGGAACCCCCAAATGGCTGGTTCGTTGTCGGGCGCATCGGTGAAAAGCCAGTTGCTTGCGGTGCAGTTATGAAATTGGATGGATCGGCGTCAATATGCGAAGTCAAGCGCGTTTGGGTATCCTCAGATGCACGCGGTTCCGGTCTCGGCTCCAAAATTATGGATAAGCTTGAAAAACTCGCAAAAGAAGCGGGCTTCACATCCGTCAAGCTCGATACGAACAGAACGCTTGGTGAAGCGAAAGGGCTCTATGAGAAGCTTGGCTACACCGAAACCGATCGCTACAACGATAATCCCTATGCCGATCATTTTTTTGAGAAGGCTCTTTAGTCGCTTACCCGCAATTCCTCGTAAGACACCATCACATTGTCCTGATAGGCGGGACGCTCCGTCAATCGATCATAATACGTCCTGACGGCTGGCAATGATTTCCGCTCGATATCGATGTCGAAATAGCGATAAAGTACATGGCCAAATAATATATCGGCCGATGTGAATGCATCACCAACCAAATATTCATGACGCACCAATCGCGCCTCAGCGATACCAAGGTTCTTCTCAAATACATCGAGACCATTTCTTATTGCTTGCGGATTTCGCTGGCTTGGCGCTGTTCTTACCACCAACCAGAATATCGGCGCTGTGAATTTTAGCGCGATATTGAGCTTTGACCATTCCGCCCACATATCAATTTGGGTTCTTGATGAAAGCTCGTCAGGCCAAAATGGTGACTTGCCATACTTGTTTGCCAGATATCGAATAATTGCAGCGGACTCAAAAAGCGGCTCCCCATCGCCATCACGCAATGTCGGCACAGTACCATTGGGATTCATTGCCAAATATTCTGGCGTATCATTAACGCCATGCATCAGCCCTGCATCGTAGCGATTATGCGCCAAGCCAAGTTCATCAATCGCCCACATGAGCGCCTGAACATTAGATGATGACTTGCGACCCCAAACTTCCAGCATCGAAACTAGTCTCCTAAGTAGTTGCGCACCCGCTCGAGCGCCTTTTCAATATTCTCAAGTGAATTTGCATAGGAAACCCTTATGTAACCTTCACCTAACATACCAAAATCTGGCCCACCAATAAGTGCTACACCCGCCTCCTCAAGCAATGCGCTAGCTAGCGGTTTAGACTTGTGACCCGTCGCTGATATGTTGGGGAATGCATAGAATGCCCCTTTTGGTACAGCACACCTAACATTTGGAACTGCATTCAGCAGTTCTGTCACACGAACCCGGCGTTCATCAAACGCCGCCATCATAGTCGCAACAGCGTCCTGCGGACCATCAATCGCGGCAATGCCGCCAAATTGAGCTGGCGCATTGACACAAGACCAGCAATTGACCGCCAATTTGCGCACATTTTCATAGAGTCTGTCGGGCCAGATGCTCCAACCCATGCGCCAACCGGTCATAGCCCAGGTCTTTGACCAACCATTGAGTACAATTAAGCGGTCACGAATTTCGGGATATTTGAGCAAAGAAGTATGCGACATCCCATCATAGGTCATTACATCATAAATCTCGTCAGATAGGATCGCCACATGTGGATGTTCTGCCAAACCCTTCACCAGCGCATCAATTTCGGACTGCGGCGTCACGCCACCAGTTGGGTTCGCGGGTGAATTCAATATCAAAAGGCGCGTTTTATCGGTAATCAACGATAGTGTTTCTGCCGCGGAAAAAGCAAAACCGTTTTCCTCGCGGATAGGCACTGGAATAGGCGTTGCGCCCGTTGCTTCAATCATCGAACGATAGATAGGAAAACCCGGATCAGGATACATAATTTCCGCGCCAGGTTCGCCAAACATGATGATGGCAGCGTACATGGCTGGCTTTCCGCCGGGTGTAATCATGATGCTCTCGGGCAACACTTCAACGCCTGTTAGCTCGAGCGTGCGGCGAACAACCGCCTCTCGACACTCAAGCAAACCATTGGCGGGCGTGTATCCATGATGGCCATCTTTAAGCGCTTTTATCGCCGCATCTACAATGTGCTCCGGCGTTTTAAAATCGGGCTGTCCAATACCCAGATTGATAATGTCTTTTCCAGTGGCAGCAAGGGCCGTCGCGCGCGCCAGCACAGCGAATGCGTTTTCCTCCCCGATACGGTCAAACATTGGATGGGTGACAAGTTTGGAATTCATAGGCCTGCTCATTCTAGTTACATTGCGTTTCGGCAATACAGCAGTTTGAGGGCAGAAATGATAGAAGAAGATTTGAAAAACTGGGTCCCACGTCAACGCCCAACAAACCAACCCATTTTTGGCCAATATATCAACATCGCTCCCTATGATCACCAAACTCATCCCAATCAATTATGGGATGCATTTGGCGGTTTGGACGCCAACGAACTGATCTATCATTTTGGTTGGCCGCAAATGCAATCTGCCGAAGATTTGGGGCGTATCATCAATGGCTTTAACCAGAGTGGCGAATTCGTAACCTGTATATTTGAGGACAAAAATTCGGGCAAAGCGATCGGCATGGCATCATATATGCGCATTGATTGTGAAAATGGATCCGTGGAAACAGGCTCCATTGCCCATGGCGCAGCACTTTCGAAATCACGCGCGGGCACAGAAGCTCATTACTTGATGGCCAAACACATTTTTGATGAGTTGGGCTACCGCCGATATGAATGGAAACTCAATGACCCAAATAAGGCATCTCATGCGGCCGCGCGTCGATTTGGTTTCACCTTTGAGGGCGTTTTTCGGCAACATCAGGTTAAACCCTATGGCAATAGGGACACTGCCTGGTACTCAATGCTCAATCACGAATGGCTAGTTGTAAAATCCGCCTTCGAGGCATGGCTTGATCCCAGCAACTTTGATAGTGAAGGGAAACAGATACAATCATTGCAGGAAATTCGAGGCAATTTTTCATGACAAAACGTTTGGACGGCAAAATTGCTGTCGTAACCGCTGCTGGACAGGGCATAGGCAGAGCTATTGCAGATCGCTTTGCCGAAGAAGGTGCACAAGTTTGGGCAACAGATTTAGATGCCAGCAAGATCGATAATCCCACCTTTAAAGATGGCCGCGCACTCGATGTAACAGACAGTGCCGCGATAAAGACCTTCGCAGAAGAAGTCGGCGAAATCGATATTTTAGCAAATGTGGCTGGCTTCGTTCACCATGGCACCGTACTTGATTGCGATGAAGCGGACTGGGATTTTTCCTTCGACCTCAATGTCAAATCAA
>JBCDFK010000104.1:0-7011 GCA_039178065.1 Pseudomonadota bacterium
ATCCGATAAGCGTCGCATGCGCGCAGCTTCCTATGCAAAAAGGTTTGCAGCAAAGGAAGCTATGTCAAAAGCACTGGGTACAGGCATTTCGCGCGGCGTATACTGGCGTGACATGGGTGTGGTGAACTTGCCCAGCGGCAAGCCTACGATGTTGCTAACAAATGGTGCGCGTAAACAGCTCGAGTCGATGATGCCAGGAGGCATGGAGCCGCACATACACCTGACCATCACCGATGACGATCCACTTGCCCAAGCTTTTGTGATAATTGAAGCCTTGCCAAAAAACGAACGCAACTAGGCTATACGCATTGCGACAAATAGCTTGAGCAGCTATGACGCGCAACGAGATATCTTCAAATAGCGAACCCGAATCAGGACGATGGCTTTGGCTAACAAAAAAGAGACGACTTCCGGCGGAATAGGCGAAACTATTTCGGTCATCATTCAGGCACTGGTTCTTGCTCTAATTATTCGCACCTTGCTCTTTCAACCGTTTTCCATTCCATCGGGCTCCATGCGGCCAACCCTATTGGAAGGCGACTACTTGTTTGTGACAAAATGGGCTTATGGATACTCAAAGCACTCAATGCCATTTAGCCCCGATCTGTTTGAAGGCCGGATTTGGGCGGAAGACCCCAAGCGCGGCGATGTGGCTGTTTTCAAGTTTCCGCCAAACCCAAGCCTCGACTACATCAAACGAGTAGTCGGATTACCTGGCGACACAATTCAAATGAAAGCTGGACAGCTTTTCATCAACGGTACGGCCGTTGAGCGGGAGAAAGTTGGACAAATCGATGACATCGATATTACCGAAGTAGATCGCCCGGTAGATGTTTATCGCGAAACTTTGCCAAATGGCGTCAGCTACACGACGCTCGATGTCTCTGAAGGCACCGTAGGCGACGATACGCGCGAGTTTGTTGTGCCTGACGGACATTTCTTTGCAATGGGTGATAACCGCGATAATTCATCAGATAGCCGCTTCAACGTTGGATTTGTTCCAATGGAAAATCTTGTCGGTCGTGCCAACATTGTGTTCTTCTCCATTGCGGGCGGTGCATCACCCATTGAAATTTGGCGATGGCCTTCTGAAGTTCGCACAGACCGTCTGTTCAAATCAGCTTCAAAATGACGAAAGGCGCGTCCATAGGTTCGCTATCACAGCAACGCCTCGCTCAACTGGAAAAGCGCACCGGTCACAAATTTCTCGACTTAGCGAGGCTCGATCGAGCGCTAACCCACTCAAGCGCTAAAAGCCGTACGATCAAGGACTATGAGCGTATGGAATTTTTGGGCGATCGCGTCCTGGGCCTTTGTATTGCCGAGCTGCTGTTTAAGAACTTTCCTGCAGCCAATGAGGGCGAATTATCCGTCCGTTTAAATGCCCTGGTGAATGCTGATGCACTGGCAGAGGTTGCGGACCAATTGCGATTGCATGAATTCATCCGCACGGGCGCTGATGTTCGCGACCTTGCCTCTGATAGGCAGAAAAACATGCGTGCAGATGTGGTAGAATCGCTCATTGCAACCATCTATCTCGACGGAGGGCTGGAAGCTGCTAGGAAATTCATTGAGCTTTATTGGTCAGAACGCTCAAAACACGTTATGGCTGCGCGGCGGGATGCCAAGACTGAATTACAGGAATGGGCACATAAATTTCATTCAATAGTACCATGCTACAAAGAAATATCGCGCGATGGTCCGGATCATGAACCTACATTTGTTATTGAGGTTCAGGTTGCAAAACTAAAAACGGAACGCGCAGAGGGGCGTTCCAAGCGATTGGCGGAGCAAGCGGCAGCTGAGAAAATCCTGCGCCGCGAAGGTATTTGGAACGAGCACAAAAAAGGTAGTCAGAATTGAACGAAGAATCGGTTGAAAACGCAGGAACTCAGCGGGCAAAACGCTCGGGTTTCGTTGCCTTTATTGGCGCGCCCAATGCCGGCAAATCAACATTGCTCAACCGCCTTGTAGGTTCGAAAGTCTCGATTGTTTCGCATAAGGTGCAAACAACACGCACACTAATTCGCGGCGTTGCCATGGTCGGCAATGCGCAAATCGTTTTCATGGACACACCAGGAATTTTTCAACCCAAGCGTAGGCTAGACCGAGCGATGGTTACTACAGCATGGGGCGGTGCTCGGGATGCTGACATTGTGCTGGTGTTGATCGACGCCCGCAAAGGGATACGAGAAGACGAAGAACGGATATTAGAGGCACTCGAAAATGTGCGCCAACCTAAATGGTTGATCCTCAACAAGGTTGACATGATGGACCCGCCAGACTTGTTGGCGCTAACCACCCAGATCAACAACCGTCTGAGCTTTGATCAGACGTTTATGATATCCGCACTCAATGGGTCGGGCTGCAATGACTTGTTGAAAGCACTTGGCGAGGCGCTACCAGAAGGCCCATACTATTATCCAGAAGACCAGATTTCAGATCTACCTATGCGTATGTTGGCATCGGAAATCACGCGTGAAAAAATTTATGAACGCCTTCACCAAGAGTTGCCATATGCCACTACGGTGGAAACAGAAAAATGGGAAGAAAAGGCGGATGGTTCGGCTCGCGTTGAACAAGTGATTTATGTCGAGCGCGATAGCCAAAAGAAAATCGTTCTTGGACATAAGGGCGAAGCGATCAAGAAAATTTCTATGCTGGCTCGCAAGGATATTAGCGCAATGGCAGAGCAGAAGATTCACCTTTTTCTTTTTGTGAAAGTACGCAAAAACTGGGGGGATGACCCGGCGCGCTATCGCGAAATGGGTTTGGACTATTCTGATTAGGCAGGGACGCCGCATATATGGAATGGCGCGATCAAGGGATCATAATCGGCACACGAAAACACGGTGAGACCAGTCTCATTGTGGAGCTAATGACGGCAGAACACGGCCGCCACCTTGGATTGGTCCGTGGAGGACGTTCCCGAAAAATGCAGCCTGTATTGCAGCCTGGCAATCGCGTTGAGGCAGTTTGGCGAGCGCGTATAGACGAGCATCTGGGTACTTACGCGATCGAACCTCTGCAGATGACAGCTGCCCGTTTGATGGAGAGCGCAGTTGGGGTCAACGGTATTCAGCTTCTTGGTAGCCATTTGCGACTGCTACCGGAGCGCGATCCGCATCAGGAACTATATGCAGCGCTTGATGTTTTAATTAGCCATCTATCTGAGCCACAAATTGTCGGGCCGCTAATGGTCAAGTTTGAGTTGCGATTGCTTGATGAGTTGGGGTTCGGGCTTAATCTGGAAAACTGCGCCGGCAATGGAACACGCGAAAACTTAATTTACGTTTCTCCCAAAAGCGGGCAAGCGGTCAGCGCGGCGGCAGGCGAGCCTTGGTCTGACAAAATGCTGCCGTTACCGCGTTTTCTAACACTAACTGCCGATCGTAACTGTTCAGCCGATGATTTATCAGATGCGTTTTTTATGCTGTCGCATTTTTACAATCGTGATGTTTATCATCCACGCGGGATCGAGCAACCAGAATCCCGCATGGGCTTTTTGAATGCAGCATTAAAAGCAATGCGAGCATGAGAAGGCTCTGCGACTGGGTTCGCGCCTAAAAACCTTCACTCTGCTGGTGCTAACCGCGCAACTGCACGCTCTTTTATGGGCCAATGCATGATCGCAGCAAATAGCCCCAATGCGACCCCAAACCACCAGACTGGATCGTAGCTGCTGAAAACATCATACAAATATCCGCCTAGCCAAACACCAAGAAACGAGCCAACTTGGTGCGAAAAGAACACAATCCCGCCCAACATACCCAGATATCGAGTGCCAAACATTATAGCGACCAACGCGTTCGTGGGCGGCACTGTTGAGAGCCACAATATCCCCATTACGGAAGCAAAAATGATGACGGATGTGCCTGTTTGTGGGAGCAAAAGAAACGCCGTTACAGCGATCGAACGACCAAGATAAATCCAAACCAGGAACAACGGTTTTGAGTACTTTTGTCCAATTATGCCAGAAGCAAGCGATCCAATGATGTTAAAGAACCCGATCAATGCCAAGGCCAAAACGGCGTAGCGTGCTTCAAGCCCGATATCTGCGACATAAGCGGGAAAATGCGCGGTAATGAATGCAACTTGAAATCCGCAAACAAAAAATCCAGCGGCCAACAACAAATATGAAGTGTGTGAAAAAGCTTCGCGTAGCGCTTCAGAAATTGATTGATCAACATCAGCGGGTTTTTGTGTGCCTGAAGATGAGTTGCCACGCAATGGAATGGCTAACACAGGCACAAGTAACATCATCGCTGACATGATCAGTAGGGAATCTGACCAGCCAAAATTATCAATCAATGCTTGGGAGTAGGGGGCAAAAATAAACATACCCGCCGAGCCGGCCGCTGTCCCAAGGCCAAAAACAAAACTGCGCTGTTCGGGAGCTACATTGCGCGCAAAGGCTGCTAACACAATACCGAACGAACCTGCGGCAATACCAAGACCAATCATAACGCCGCCGCCAAGATGCAAATACCAAAGGTTTTCCGGAGTTGCCATCAAAAGCAGGCCAGCGGCATAAACCAACCCAGAAATTGTCAAAACACGCCAAGTACCGAATTTATCTGCGATTGCACCAAAAAACGGCTGTCCCAGCCCCCACATGAGGTTCTGAATTGCCATTGCGAGGCCAAAATCTGTACGACTCCAGCCGGTGTCTTCCAACATCGGTAATTGGAAAAAGCCCATAGATGAGCGCGGCCCAAAAGTGAGTGCAGCAACCAAGCATCCCGCGGCGATTATCAGCCATGGATAGTCAGATTTTGATGTCTGAGATGGGGCGTCCATATCGAATCTCCGTTCGGCCATCAAAATGTCGATTGATGCAGTCAATTGCAAATCAATTGATTTGATGTGACGTTTGCAAATTATTGTTTGCGCTCATTGGCTTGCACCTGCTCAAATGAGTGTCTATGTCCATAGCAACGCATGTTGTGTAAGACTTTTGGAGTGGGTAATGACTGCTGTTTCGACCGCAAGTACCTTATCATCAGGTAAATCAGCCGCCGAGCGCTTTGGTGTGATCGAGCGCCCAAATCTTGAGTGGAATGCTGACGTGGAACGTGAAACTGCGCACCTATATGAGCGCGTCAAAGATCACATACCGGAGATTGAATGGCCCGTTTACGCACCTTTTGTGGCTGCAATCAATCGGCTGAAAAAAGAACGTGGTGCCGCAATACTGGCGCACAATTACCAAACGCCTGATATCTTCCACTGTGTCGCTGATATAGTTGGCGACAGCCTACAATTGGCCAAGGAGGCCACTCAGGTCGACTCTGAGGTGATTATTCAGTGTGGCGTGCATTTTATGGCAGAAACGTCAAAACTACTTAACCCAGAAAAGACAGTGCTGATCCCGGATATGAAGGCCGGCTGCTCGCTGTCTGAATCCATCACCGGCGCCGATGTTCGCCTGCTGCGCGAAAAATATCCAGGCGTACCGGTTGTCACCTATGTGAATACATCGGCTGAGGTAAAAGCAGAAACAGACATCTGCTGCACATCTTCCAATGCTGTTCAGGTAGTAGAGAGCTTCGGTGTTGACCGCGTTTTGTGCATTCCCGATGAATATTTGGCACAGAATGTTGCCAATCAAACTGACGTGAAGATTTTGACTTGGAAGGGCCATTGTGAAGTGCATGAGCGTTTCACAGCTGAAGAGCTGCTCGCTTACAAAGAAGCGGATCCATCAATCCAGATCATTGCGCATCCAGAATGCCCGACTGAAGTTGTTGCAGTTGCCGATTATGCAGGCTCGACAGCGGGCATGATTAATTATGTGCGTGACCTGCGGCCGCCGAAAGTACTGTTGGTGACCGAGTGTTCAATGGCTTCAAACATCCAATCTTCAGTTCCAGATGTTGAGTTCGTTAAACCCTGCAATCTTTGTCCGCATATGAAACGCATAACGCTACCGAAAATCCTGGATAGTCTGTGCTTTATGACTGATGAGATACGTATTGATCCGGAACTTGCGGATCGCGCGCGCCGCGCCGTTGAGCGCATGGTGAATTTGAACCAGTGACCAACCCCATTGTCATCATCGGTGGCGGTTTAGCTGGCCTGTTTTGCGCGCTCAAACTCGCGCCACGAGCCGTCACGGTTTTGGCTGCAGCACCCATCGGTGTGGGCGCTTCATCCACATGGGCGCAAGCTGGCATTGCTGCGGCAGTTGGACCAGGTGACACCATTGAAAGTCACGTGCACGACACCATTGTTGCCGGAGATGGCATTGTGGATGAAAACATCATTCACATCATGGCCACCGAAGCTTCTGATCGCATCCACGATTTGCTTGAATATGGCGTACCGTTTGATCGTGACCTGGAAGGCAAATTGGCCGTTAGCCGCGAGGCCGCACATTCGGAAAGCAGAATTGTGCGGGTTAAGGGCGATATGGCCGGCCGCGCCATTATGCAAGCTTTAGTCAAAACTGTTAGCGAGACTCCGTCGATTCGGGTTTTGGAAGGTTACGTTGTTGAAGATCTGATCGTTGAAAATGGTCGCGTTTGTGGTGTAGCAGCGCGCAGCGACGCCGGCGCAAGCGAAGAGCTACACTATGTAAAAGGCTCCAATGTTGTCATGGCAACCGGTGGCGTCGGCCACTTATATGAAGTGACCACCAATCCAACCGAAGCACGGGGAGGTGGTATTGGCATGGCTGCCCGTGCCGGTGCGCGCCTGGCGGACATGGAGTTCGTGCAGTTTCACCCCACGGCAATTAATGTCGGCAAGGATCCCGCACCACTAGCGACCGAAGCGCTACGCGGGCATGGCGCGACTTTGCACAACTCGGCAGGCGAACGGTTTATGTTGCCGCTTCACGAAGATGCAGAACTCGCACCGCGAGATGTTGTTGCGCGCGGCATATTTGCAGAGGTTAAGGCTGGGAGGGGTGCATTTCTGGACTGCCGAAAAGCGGTTCACGACTTTGAGGCAGAGTTTCCAACCGTTTATGGATATTGCAAAGAGTCTGGCATTGATCCAGCAAAAGAC
>JBCDFK010000105.1:0-7000 GCA_039178065.1 Pseudomonadota bacterium
ATCACCTGATAGGGAATGAAGGCACCAAATATCAAGATTGTGAAGAATACATCCGCGCCCTTAAAGCGCCAATTGGCCAACGCATAACCGTTCACTGAGGCAATCGCAATTGAGATAACAACAGACGGCACCGTGATTTGCACCGAGTTCCAGAAGCCACGCGATAGGCCATCACAGTTCAGACCGGTACAGGCCGTCGCCCATGCTTTAACCCAAGGCTCGAAGGTAATTTCCACGGGCGGCGCGAAGATATTCCCCAAGCGGATCTCTGGCATGCCCTTTAATGATGTGACGACCATAACATAAAGCGGCAAAAGATAATAAAGCGAGATGAGAATAAGCGTGCCATAGATGAAAATATTGCGGCGGGAGAGAACGCGCTTGGGTTTGGTTCCTGATGGCCCATCGAAACGAGCGGTATTGATCCTTGCATCAGCCATCTTTGCGGCCTCCGAATTCGAGATAAGCCCATGGAATGAGGACGATCAAAACGCTCAGCAACATCATCGTTGACGCTGCAAAGCCTTGTCCCAAATTCTGGGCCTGGAACATGTAATCGTAGACGTACTTTGCTGGCACCTCTGAGGCGTTGCCAGGACCGCCGCTGGTTTGTGCGACCACCAAATCATAAAGTTTAACGATACCAGCAGCGATGATTACGAGTGTTGTTATGAAGACCGGACGCATCATGGGAATGATGATAAATATGTAGGTCTTCCACATGGGGATGCCTTCGACGCGCGCAGCCTTCCAGATGTCCTCATCAATGCCGCGCAGACCGGCCAGCATCAAACACATGACAAAGCCTGTGCCTTGCCAAAGCCCTGCTATCAAAATGCCGTATATGACAATCTCGGGATTGTAGAGCGGATCAAAGGAAAAGCTCTCCCAACCGAGGTTGCGAACAATGCTTTGAATTCCAAACTCTGGGTTAAGTATCCACTGCCAGACAAGGCCCGTGACGATGAAAGATAAGGCAAATGGATAAAGTAGGATCGTACGAAACGTGTCTTCAAAGCGGATCTTTTGATCGAGCAAAGCGGCTAGTACAAATCCAATTACCAGTGAGAAAATGAGTGAGAAGAAGCCGTATATCAGAATGTTCTCAATCGCTACCAACCAACGGCTTGTGCCCCAAAGACGCTCATATTGGTCGAAACCGACCCATTTTTCGCGGGGCAAGAGCTTGGAGTTGGTAAAGGAGTAGGTGACTGTCCAGATGGTCCCACCGAGGAACACCACCAGTGCAGTGAAAATCATGGGAATGGCGGCAATCTTTGCACTTAAATTACGCAATAGCTGATTAGGCCGTGATACTGCAGCCATGGAAACCCCCGCATTGTTTTGAATTTAGCCGCATTGGGGCACACATAGCGCGCCCCAATGGACAGTCGACTAACCGTCGTTTTTCAAAATTTCCAACCACTGAATGTGAGCGTTTTCGGCGGATATCGTGTCCGACTTCCAGAACTCAACCATCAAGTCTTCAACTTGCTTAACTGTGTCTGGCGTCCAGACCTGGTCTCCACCAGGGTAAATGTTGCCATCGGCAAGAATAGCAAGGCCCTTCTTCATACAATCGTTTGCGGCGGTCAAATCAACATCGCCACGGATTGGCAGCGAACCCTTCTTGAGGTTGAATGCGACCTGAACTTGCTTGGAAACCATAAGTGCAGCGAGTTCTTTTTGTGCTGCGGTTTTTTCTTCATCATCCAGTTTCGGGAAGTAGAATGCATCACCACCGGTAGAGATGTAATCATTGACACCCAAGCCAGGTAGGCATGTGTAGTCTTCACCTGCAACTTGGCCGGCAACTTGGAATTCGCCCTGCGCCCAATCACCCATGATTTGGCCGCCAGCTTTGCCAGTGATAACTAGGTTTGTTGCCTGGTTCCAGTCCTGAACCGTAGACTTTTCTGCCAGTTTACGGGCATTTTCAGCGGCCACAAACACTGCGCGCATTTCGTCGCTCGCTGCTGCGTCCATGTCCTTGTCGACGTTGATTTTTTGTGAAAGCTCAAGGCCACCAATTGCGCGGGTAAGGGCGCCAAAAGCCAAATTGGACTGCCAAGGTTGGTTGCCTAGCGCAAGCGGGATTATGCCGGCTTCGTCCAGTTTTGGTGCAGAAGCAACAAATTCATCCCAATTTGTTGGGACGGCAATACCAGCCTGCTCGTAAGCTGCGTTCGACAGCCAAATCCACTCAGGTGAGTGAATGTTAATTGGTGCACAATATATGCGCCCATCAACAGTACAGCTTTCTAGTAGAGATTGAGGATAGATCGTGTCTTTCCATCCATCACGTTCTGCAATTTCTGTGAGGTCAAGCATCAAGCCAGCTTCTACCAATTCAAGCGCTTGTTTGCCGTGGTTAAACTGAGTTGCGGCCATTGGATCGCCGCCAGTAATTCGAGAAATCATAATTGGGCGCGCGGTACCGCCGCCACCAGCGATGGCGCCATCGACCCATTTGTTGCCTGTAGCGTCCCATGCCTTTGCAAGTTCGGCGACAGCGGCAGCTTCACCGCCCGATGTCCACCAATGTGTTACTTCGAGATCAGTCGCCTGTGCAGAAAGTACAGGCAGCGCTGCCGACAGGGCGAGCGCGGTTGCGATGCGTTTAAGATACATAGTTTCCTCCCAACTGTATCGTTACAGTAAAATCGTAGCCTCATAAGGCATAAATATGCAAGTTAAAAATTATTTTTGGCCAGTTTTACCGAATTGGCTCTGAATAAATTAAAAAATCACCCTAAATACAATAACTTAAATCCTTTGGTAAATCTCCTGAATAGTAACCTATCAACAATCCGGTTGCAGTTTGTCACCAGTTCTCGTAACTTTATCGATAATGTGAGGGAGAAGAGCGCCAAACTTTAGCTGATTGATTTTTTGATATCTCACTCAGAAATTCAATCCGGACGCTGTGCAGAAAATGACTAGAAATACGACCACATCGGCCAGGCCACCGACGCTCAAAACCATAGCCTTTATGACTGGTTATAGTGTGACGGCCGTGTCGCGTGCCTTGAAAGATGCACCAGATATCAGCGAGCAAACCAAGGAGCGTGTCCGCCTCGTGGCCAATCAAATTGGTTACCGACCAAGCCGCGCGGGATTGCGATTGCGCACAGGCAAAACGCAGGTGATTAGCCTTATACTTGATGTGGACGAGGAGATAATGGGTCTGACTTCGCAGATGGTGAACGGGATAAGCCAAAGTCTGCGGGAAACAAATTATCATCTTGTGGTTACACCCTATTCGCATCGAGAAGATGGGATGGTGCCTGTTCGCTATGTCGTCGAAACTGGCTCAGCTGATGGCGTGATCTTGTCGCGTACTGAACCGCAGGACCCGCGTATTAAATATCTGCTATCAAACAATATGCCCTTTATTACCCATGGCAGGACGGAACTGGGTGTTGATCACCCTTGGGTCGATTACGATAATGAGCGTTTTGCTTTTGACAGCGTTAAACGGTTGGCCGGCTTGGGTGCAAAGCAAATTGGCCTTCTTGCACCGGCGAGTAATCTTACTTATGCGGGCCATCTGAAGACCGGATTTGCAAGAGCGATTGCTGAATTTAATCTTGATATGTTTCCGATCGATCGTCTCACAATCGATGATAGTTTGGATCAGGTTGAAGCCGTTGTTGCTGAAATAATGAGTGGTTCCAATAGGCCAGATGCCCTGATCAGTGCAGCGGGCAGTGCAGCTATGGCTGCAGCGGCTGGCATTGAAAGAGCCGGACTTAAGATAGGCGAAGACGTGCATCTGGTGTCAAAACAGTCGACCAATATACTGCATCGCTACCGGCGTGAAATCATTGTTTTCAATGAGAATGTTTATGATGCGGGTCAACAATTGGCGACTGGTATTCTCTACGCGATCAATGATCGGAGTAGTGAGCATTTGACCCATCTTGCTTATGACGGCGAGCTGCCTCTCGATTAATGCCAATGCGATCTGCTGTTGCGTTGGATGCATGCCCAAAAGTGAAACTACTTAGCACATCCTAGCGTGCTTTCTCGCGCGATAATTATGGGGTGATCAAATTTCATCGGCTTGCTGTCATTGCCTGATAGTCGATTTGCAACCTTTTGTGCGACGGCGAATCCGATTGCTTTAGCGCTTACATCAACCGTCGTGATTGTTGGAACTGAAACCTCTGAAATATCGTAAGCGCCAAAACCGGCGATGGCTATGTCATCCGGAACCTTGATACCGTGTCTTATGCAATGGCTTATTGCGCCAAAAGCTGAAAGGTCGGATACGCACATGACCGCTTGCGTGTCAGGCCAATTGTCGAGCATCTTTACCAGTGAATCCATGCCTTCACGCATGGTCACTGGTGGAGAGCCTGCGGAAACCAGTCTATGGCTTTCCAGGCCGAGCTCATTGAGGCGCGCCACAAATCCGCGGCGGCGATCGAGACCGCGTGTGTCGCGGGTTGCATCGCCACCTATGAAGCCTATGCGCGTATGACCCTGCGCGACAAAATGATCGACCATCAACGCTGCGGCATCGGCATTTGAGAAGCCTATGGATTCGTCTATGGGTTCTTTTGGCTGATCCCACATCTCTATGACCGGGACGCCGGAGTTTTCAAGTAATCTGCGGCAGCGTTCGGTGTGCGAACCGCCTGTTACAACAATTGCTTCGGGCCGCCTTTGTAGGAACTGCTCTATCAAACGCTCTTCTTCATCCTTTGAATAGTTGGTGTATCCCAGAAGAATTTGCAGGCCGGTATCGATCAGGCCATCGGATAATCCCGTTAGCGTTTCAGCAAAATTGGCATTGTTGATTGAGGGGATTGTGACAGCAACAAAACCCGTTTTGTGGGATGCAAAATTTGCCGCATTTGAATTGAGCACATAGCCCAACTGTTCAGCCGCATCGCGAATTTTTTGGCGCGTTTTTTCTCCAACTGAAGTGTTGGGTTTAAGGGCACGTGAAACCGTCATTGTTGACACGCCGGCAAGCTGTGCGACATCCATCATGGTTGGCTGTTTTCTTGGATTGTCCATGATGTGGTTGTAAATGATATCGATAACATTTGGCAACCGCTTAACTGGATTGCACGCATGTTGTCTGTCCAATATCGATGTCTACCGGTAGACTAATTGAGTGTTTCACACGCGCGCCAAGTATCTTCGCGATCAAATTCTGAGCACCCGTTTCGCCCATTTTTCGCCTTGGCGTTATTGATGTGGTGATGCGTTTCTGCAGGACCTTGTTTATGTTCAACCCATTATATCCAACGATGCCGAGATCATTTGGGCAAGACAGTCCTAATCTTTCGCATGCCATCAATCCGCCGAACGCCATATTGTCATTGAGGTAGCAAATGACATCTGGTTTATCATTGACTGAATTGAGCAATTTGGTTGTTGCCAGAAAGCCGCTCTCAAATGACGTATCGTTAGAGCTGCGCTCTATATGAACGAAGGCCCCACCAGCATTCACAAAGCTCTTGCTTAGACCTGCCAGACGCCGGTCTGCTCTTGCGTCCTTGCCTTGCCTTACACCAACATAGGCAGGGGATTTATAGCCAAGGCCGGTGAGATATTTGCCCATTTGTGCGCCCGTCGTCAGGTGCTCAATGCCGACACAAAGATCGATTGGATTAGGCGTGTGGTCCCAGATTTCCAGTACCGGTATGTTGGATTTAAGCAACCGTTCCCGGGTGGTTTCGCTGTGGTCAACACCGCTTAAGATTAGGCCCGCTGGGCGCCAAGATATCATGCGTTCGACCCATGCTTCTTCATGGGTTGATGAGTAGTCCGTGATATCAATCACCGTTGCAAAACCGGCTTTTTCAAAGCTACCACGCATGGCGTCATAGATCTCCGCAAATACTGTGCCGAAGAGTGTTGGAACTGAAACGCCAATCAGGTTTGAACTGGATGCTGCAAGCGAAACGGCGACACGGTTGGGATAGTAACCAATGCTGCGCGCAATCTTCAAAATCTCTTCCCGTTTAGCTTGGGAAATGCCCTCCACACCGCGCATGGCACGCGACACACTCATGATACTGACATTTGCTTTTTCAGCTACGTCTTCAATCCGCGGTCGGCCTGACGATGAGGCTTTTTCTGTTTTGTCGCTCATGATTTCACTGCTCTGTAATGGCTACAATATAAGGGTATAGCAGCAATTTTACGTTAGCGCTAACGTAGTTGTTCAGGTTTGTAGCTTGATATGCCAATGCAATGGGTGAATGTTATCGATAACAGAATGACGCGCGGTCGGGAGGGCCAAAACGTTGCCAAATATCACCCTTGATAAAGTCGAGAAAAGCTATGGTGCAGTGCGGGTTTTACCGCCACTGGACTTGAAGCTCAATGATGGTGAATTCACTGTTTTGGTTGGTCCTTCCGGTTGCGGAAAATCCACTACTTTGCGTGTCTTGGCTGGATTGGAAGATCTGAGTGGCGGCGAGATATATTTTGACGACAAACCGATCGGCCAGCTTCCTCCCAAAGAGCGCGATATTGCGATGGTTTTCCAAGATTATGCGCTGTATCCGCACATGAACATCGCGCGCAATATGTCGTTTGCATTGAGGCTTGCAAAGGTGAGCCGAGCAGAGATCGACACCAAAGTTAAGCGTGTGGCAGATACGCTCAACATAGGGCACTTACTGGACCGAAAACCCGCTGAGCTTTCTGGTGGGCAACGCCAGCGCGTAGCTATGGGGCGTGCGATGGTGCGGGATGCATCAACATTTTTGTTTGATGAACCACTTTCAAACCTTGATGCCAAGCTGCGCGCCAAGATGCGGACAGAACTAGCTGAGATGCGTAATCAGCTGGAAAAAAACATGGTCTACGTCACCCACGACCAGATCGCGGCGATGACGTTGGGCGATCGCATCGTGGTGATGTCGGAGGGGCGGGTGCAGCAGCAAGGCACGCCGCAAGAATTGTTCGAGCGACCGGTGAACCGTTTTGTGGCCGGCTTTATCGGCACGCCGACGATGAACTTCCTGGACGGGCG
>JBCDFK010000106.1:0-6999 GCA_039178065.1 Pseudomonadota bacterium
GCTTGCCAAGTATTTTTTACCAAAATGCGTCATTTTTTCATGAAAGTGCGAAAAAAAGCACACGATTTTGGCCACTTAGGTCGTCGACAGCTTCAATTAAGCTCAATCCGGCAGCTTCAAACAGCGCAGCGACGGAACTTTTTTGATCATAGCCAATTTCCGCGGCGATTCGACCGTCATTTTTCAAAAAAGAAGAACATTGGCTTGCGATGACTTTGTAAGCATCAAGCCCATCCTCGCCGCCGTCCAATGCCACAGACGGATCAAAATTTCGCACTTCACTGTCGAGAGTTTCAATGATTTTAGAGGCAATGTATGGTGGGTTTGATACAATTAAATCAAATTGGCCGGTTACATTTTCGAACCAATCGGATTGAAGCGTCCTATAGCGCTCGTCAAGGCTAAGCGCGACAGCGTTTTGTTCTGCGATTGTCAGTGCTTCAAGCGAAATATCGGTGCCGGTTGCGCGCGCAATTGGCTCTTCATTCAATAAAGCTAATGCAATGGCCCCAGAGCCGGTTCCAAGGTCTAATATTGTGCATTCGTTTTTATCGCGGCAGCATTGTTTGACGAAGGGCAGCACGGTATCGACCAAAATTTCGGTATCAGGACGTGGCACTAAGGTGCTTTTGTTGAGCCGCAGAGACAGACCATAAAATTCGCGGCTACCAGTTATGCGATGCAATGGTTCATTATTGGCGCGGCGGTTTATGTAGGTTGCAAGTGTTCTCCAACCGAGTTCTGAAATTTCTGAATTCGGATGTGTGATGCGCTGCAAAGCGGATGTGCCTGTCGCCGCTTCAAGCAGTAGTGATGCATCTAGATCGGGCGTTGCAATGTTGTTGGCCTTGAGCGTTGCGCGCGCAACATCAAATGCTGCTTGAATAGTATTGGGCTCAGAGGCATTGCTCATCACCTAACCTTCAAGATTCTGAGTGAGCAGCGTTGCCTGATGATCTGCAATGAGCGGATCGATGATGTCGCCCAGATCCCCTTCTAGAACACGGTCGAGTTTGTAAAGCGTTAGATTGATGCGGTGATCGGTAATACGACCCTGCGGAAAATTATATGTGCGGATGCGTTCTGAGCGGTCGCCTGAGCCGACTTGCAGACGACGGTTTTCTGAACGCTCGTCGGCAGCTTCCTGGCGTTTCATATCGTAGAGGCGTGCTCGCAAAACCTCCATACCTCTTGCTCGGTTTTGGTGCTGTGACTTTTCTGCCTGCACGACAACGATGCCTGATGGTATGTGTGTAATGCGCACTGCGCTGTCAGTTGTGTTGACGTGCTGTCCGCCCGCGCCGGAGGCACGCATTGTGTCGATACGAATATCTTCGTTGCGAATTTCAATATCGACCTCTTCAGCCTGCGGTAGAACAGCAACTGTGGCCGCCGAGGTATGCACGCGTCCACCAGATTCAGTCTCTGGTACCCGCTGAACACGGTGCACACCGGACTCGAACTTCAATTTTGCAAAAACACCACGTCCGGTGACGGTGGCTATAATTTCTTTAAAGCCACCAGCATCGCCATCGCTGGACGAAATAACTTCTACTTTCCAACCATTTTCGGAAGCGAAGCGCTCGTACATACGAAACAGATCTCCAGCAAACAATGCCGCTTCAAGTCCGCCTGTGCCAGCACGGATTTCCAGTATTGCGCTTTTGTTATCTGCTTCATCTTTGGGTAGGAGTAAGAGTTGAATTTTGGCACGCATTTTTTCAAGTGCGTCGGTCAACTCGTTAAGTTCTCCGCTGGCAAGTTCGCGCATTTCTGCGTCCGTGTCTTTGTCGGCCAGCATTTCCTGCAAGTCTGCCTCTTCGGCAATCTTTTTATTGTAGCTACGGATTGCCTTAACGATGACCTCTAAATCCGAATATTCGCTCGCTAGTTTTACATAGGTTTCGGCGTCTGGGCCTTCGGCCATTTGCGCTTCCAGCATTTCGAAACGCTTGACCATCTGATCCATTTTATCTGCGGGAAGTTCAATCATCTTTGCGGGTATCTCAAGTGCTTCGGTTACAGCGTAATATCATGCTGTTCGGCAAAATCTTCAATCAGAGTACGAATGCATGTTGGATGCTCATTGTCCTCTATTACCGGCAATAATTGTTCAGCGAGCAAGCTGATGTCAGCTTTGATCAATGCGTCTTTGACGGGTCCAATTGCAGCAGGTGACATAGAGGTGCTTGAAATACCCAACGCGCGAATGGCCAGTGCGGTCACCGGGCGCCCGGCGATTTCACCGCATAGAGTAAGTGGTGTCTCGTGCTTTTGCGCCGCTAGTACAATCTGCCTCAACACGCGCATAAATGGCTTGCCGAGCGTGTCAAATCGGCCAGCGACCTGTACGTTGCCGCGGTCTGCTGCATAGAGGAATTGGAACAAATCGTTGGATCCGATCGATACAAAGTCGGCTTCTTGCATCAGATTATCTAGATCATACAGTAGGCTTGGAACTTCTAACATAGTTCCAACAATCACTTTCTTTGGCAAGCCATGTCCGAATTTTGAAAGGTGGCGCACCTCGTTGTTGATCAGTTCGCGCGCCTGTTTGATTTCCAACATTTCCGAAACCATAGGCACCATAATTTTGAGATCGCGACCAACAGATGCGCGCAGCAAAGCGCGGATCTGTGTCCGGAACAACCCGGGGCGATCAAGCGCTAATCGAATAGCCCGCCACCCGAGAGCAGGATTTTCTTCATCCGGCGCATTGCGGAAATAAGGAAGTACTTTGTCGCCGCCAATATCGAGCGTCCGGAACGTGACCGGCTTTCCTCGCGCTTCTTCGAGTACGGCGCGATAGAGTTTTTCCTGCGCCTCTGCCCGAGGGAAGGTTGAGGCGACCATGAACTGTAATTCGGTGCGGAATAGTCCAATACCTTCCGCACCCGCTTCCTCGAGTTGTGGCACATCAACCAGAAGGCCAGCGTTCATTTGCAATGAAAACTCTTGCCCATCTTTAGTAATAGACGGCTTATCCCGCAGATTTTTGTACTCTTCCTGACGCTTAGCACGGAAGCGGACTTTTTCGGCATAGGCTGATTGCACATCTAATTGTGGGCGAACGTGAATATTGCCCATCTGGCCATCGACGATAATCGCATCGTCATTTTCAGAAACCGCTACAATGCCTTTGGCTTGTCCGATGACTGGAATGCCCATGGCTCGTGCCACGATCACCACATGGCTGGTTGGTGCGCCGTCTTCCAGTACGAGACCACGCAAATTGGTGCGCGGATAGTCAAGTAATTCAGCCGCGCCCATTGAACGAGCGAGAAGAATGGCGTCGGCAGGCAACTCACCATCGCGCCCCCCTTGGTGGCCAACGAGTTGGCGTAGCAAACGGTTTGCAAGGTCGTCGAAATCGCTCAGCCGTTCACGCAGATAGGGGTCCATCACTGACCCCATTTTTGCGCGCATATCGCTTTGCACTTTCTCCACGCCCGCTTCGGCGGTCAAACCGTTTTGAATCGCATCTTCCATTCGGCGAACCCAACCCTTGTCATGGGCGAACATGCGGTAGGTTTCCAATATTTCACGGTGCTCACCCTCAAAGGCTATTTCGCGCCGTGCCAACATGTCATCAATTGTGATGCGTAAGCTGCGAACAGCCGTGTTGAGCCGTTCTATTTCGGCGTTGGTGTCTTCATTGAAAAGATTCGTGACCATGACCCGCGGCTCGTGCAAAACGACATGCCCAAGTCCAATGCCATCAGAAAGAGACTTTCCAGAATGCGTGACAGGTTTGTCCAAATCGAGTGCGACACCGGCAGATGAAAGGCCCTTCAGATCGCCATGGGCGATAATTTCGCCAATGACCATGGCGACGGTCTCCATAGCCTCGCCTTCGTCCTCGGAATAGACGCGATGTGCTTCATTTTGAATAACCAATACGCCCAGCGTTCGGCCAGCACGCAAAATCGGCACCCCTAAGAAGGAGTTGTAGAGCTCTTCACCTGTTTCAGGCAGATACTGGAAGGCAGGATGCTTTTGCGCTTCGGATAGATTTAACGCTCTGGAAGATGCTGCAATTGTACCAACAAGACCTTGCCCGATTTTTAGCTGTGAGAGGTGAACAGCATCGGGATTCAAACCAAATGTTGCATACAGCTCGAGAATGCTGTCTGCACGAAGCACATAGGCTGAGCAGACTTCAGCGACCATGGATTGCGCTATCTGACCTACAATTTGGTCCAGACGTGCCTGCGGCTCCATCGGCTCCGCCATAATTTCGCGAATCCGTTTCAGCATTACTCGTGGACCTGCGTCTACGCTGCGCATGAAACCGCCATGTTTTGCGATGATTGCCTGTCTAGGCTTTCATCTGGGTTAAGTCTCAAAAATGGACTTTTGATCAGGCCTTGTCGAGGCCATAGACGCCGTGAAGCGTCCGAACAGCCAATTCAGCATAATCGCCATCAATCAGTATCGATATCTTGATCTCAGATGTAGTGATAGCGCGAATATTAATACCTTTTTCAGCCAATGCTTTGAAAGCCGTTGCCGCAACGCCGGCATGTGAGCGCATGCCGATACCGATAACAGACACTTTGACTAGGCCAGATTCAGATTGGATTTCATCATACCCAATCGCATCTTTATTGTTTTGCAATAGTTTGGTGGCTTTGACCAAGTCGCCAGAAGGAACAGTGAACGTCATATCGGTAAATTTGCCATCGCCCGAAATATTTTGAACGATCATATCGACATTGATGCCGCCATCGGCCATCGGACCAAAAATGGCTGCTGACACACCTGGCCGATCATCGAGTTGGCGCAGCGAGATTTGCGCTTCGTCTTTTGCGTAGGCGATACCGGTTACAATCTGCTTTTCCACGATTTCATCCTCATCACAAATCAAGGTGCCGGGCGGATTTTCAAAATCGCCCATGCCGGGAGCATCCGGCGCTTCAAAACTGGAGCGCACGAAAGTGCGCACATCGTGAACCATGGCCAGTTCCACCGACCTTACTTGCAGTACCTTGGCTCCAAGCGATGCCATTTCCAGCATTTCTTCGTAAGAGACTCTCGAAAGACGTCTTGCATTTGGTTCAATGCGTGGATCAGTGGTGTAAACACCATCCACATCTGTATAGATGTCGCAACGATCTGCATTGACCGCCGCGGCAATTGCAACGGCACTCGTATCCGAACCGCCACGCCCAAGTGTTGCAATTCTATTGTCTGGGCCAATGCCTTGGAAGCCTGCCACGACTGCAACTTGTTGTTTCTTAAATCGCTCAATCAACTCAGACGCATCGATCTCTTGAATACGCGCGGCTGCGTGAGCACCATCGGTCTTAATTGGAATTTGCCAGCCCAACCAGGAACGCGCATCGACGCCCAGTGCCTGCAAGGAAATGGCAAGTAATCCTGAGGTTATTTGCTCGCCGGCGGCAACGATTGCATCATATTCGCGGGCATCGTGCATTGGTGATGCGTCGGTCGCCCAGCCTACTAGCTCGTTGGTCGTGCCTGACATTGCGGACACAACAACGGCAACCTCATGACCAGCATCAACTTCACGCTTAACATGCTGTGCGACGTTGCGAATGCGTTCAATGTCGGCGACGGATGTGCCGCCAAATTTCATGACTATGCGCGCCATAGCTGTTTTCTCGATATCGGATTAGATCGGGACTAATTTGTTGGCCGCTCCTTAGCGAATAGCGACGCTGCTGACAAGATGGACAACATGACACGCAGCACTGCTATTGACTTGAAAGGGAAGTAGATCACATTCAAAAGCCAAAGGTGGTGATATATGACTGGTGAAAATGCAACGACAATTGACCAAGAAGATGTAGATCGTTTTTCGGCGATGGCGGCTGAATGGTGGGATCCGACTGGTAAGTTTAAGCCGCTCCACAAATTCAATCCCGTTCGTCTTCAATATATTCGCAAAACAGTTATTGGCCATTTCGCATTGGACGAAAAGTTGGCCAAACCATTCGATGGGTTGCGGTTGTTGGATATTGGTTGCGGTGGAGGTTTATTGTGTGAACCGATGGCACGATTGGGTGCGACCGTGGTTGGTGCTGACGCCTCTGAAAAGAACATTGAAGTAGCCAAAATTCATGCAAAGCAATCTGGACTTGATATCGACTACCGGGCGACGACATCAGAGGCACTTGAAGCCGAAGGTGAAAAATTCGACGTTATTCTTAATATGGAAGTGGTCGAGCATGTGGCGGATGTTGATCTGTTTTTGAAATCATGCGCGCATATGGTGAAGCCTGGTGGCATCATTTTTATTGCAACTATAAACCGCACGCCCAAAGCACGGCTATTGGCGATATTTATGGCTGAAAACGTGTTGCGTTGGTTGCCGAAGGGCACCCATGACTATGATAAATTGGTGAAACCAACTGAAATTGATGCTGCTTTAGAGGGAACTGGGGTGAGTGTATTTGACCGTAGTGGTGTGTTTTTCAACCCGCTTGCCGACGAGTGGCGGCTTTCTAAAGACATGGATGTAAACTATATGGTTGTCGCCAAACGCAATTAGAAAGCGCTTAGTTTACTTTGTCGTCTTCTGGAATATCGGGAAGCGGTAATATGTCGACACCTTCGTCCACCAGCTCTGAAACTTCATCGGTGGTTGCTTTTCCGTAAATTGCGCGCGCTTCACTCTCACCATAGTGGATTTTGCGGGCTTCTTCGGGAAACTTTTCGCCAACATTATCGGCTTTGGATTTCACTTCCTTTGCCAATTCCATCATTTTTGCCATCATTTGTTGTTGGGCAGCTTGGCCAGCGGCAACAGCAATTTTTTCCTTGGAACGACCGGTGGCGACTGACGGCGCCATGAGTGTTTTTGAAACTTCGTGCGTGCCGCATATCGGGCACTCTAACAATCCGTGCTTCTGCTGTTTTTCAAAATCATCGTTCGACCGGAACCAGCCCTCGAAGGCGTGGTTATTTTTGCATTCCAACTGAAACTTCATGAAAACTCATCCGTGGTTTGCAAAATAAAGTGTCCATCATTTCTTA